>DQAM01000304.1:3839-11687 GCA_003523545.1 Dysgonomonas sp. | reverse complement strand
CGCTCTTCCGATCTTGATTCGAGCAAAAATAACAGGAGTTGGTGCTTACGCCCCCGAAGATATTATCACAAACGCTGATCTTGAAAAAATAATGGATACCAGCGATGAGTGGATAATGACCCGTGTAGGTATCAAAGAACGCCATGTGCTTAAAGGTGAAGGCATGGGGACATCTGTGATGGTTACAAAGGCCGTGCAGATGCTGCTGGAAAAAACCCAGACCAAACCCGAAGAAGTAGATGTAATTATTTGCGCTACGAGTACTCCTGATTATCCGATTCCTTCTACAGCTACCATAGTGGCTGAGAATTGCGGTATAAAAGGAGCAATAGCCTTTGATATGCAAGCAGCTTGCACAGGATTTCTTTTCGGGCTCGAGATCGGGGATAACTTTATCAAAAGCGGAAGGTATAAAAAAGTTATCGTCGTGGGTGCAGAAAAGATGACATCGATCACCAATTATAAAGATCGTACCACAGCGCCTTTGTTCGGGGATGCGGCAGGAGCCGTAATGCTGGAGCCCGGCGATGAAGAATACGGTATTATGGACACCATTCTTCATACCGACGGTGTAGGCTTGCAACACCTCTATTTAAAGGGAGGAGGCTCAGCTTATCCGTCCTCTATAGAAACTATAGAAGGCGGCATGCACTATCTATATCAGGAAGGACAGGTCGTATTCAAACATGCCGTATCGAAAATGGCCGATGTTTCTGCTGAAATTATGGAACGCAACCACCTTTCGAAAGACGATGTTGCATGGCTTGTTCCCCATCAGGCGAATCTGCGCATTATCGATGCAACTGCCAACCGCATGGGAATCTCGCGCGACAAAGTAATGATCAACATCGAAAAATATGGTAATTCGAGCGCAGGAACTATCCCGATGTGCTTATATGAATGGGAAGATAAACTGAAAAAAGGAGACAATATCATTCTAGCTGCTTTCGGAGCCGGATTTACATGGGGAGCCGTATACCTGAAATGGGCATACGACGGAGCAGAAATTAAGAAATAAACAAAGTCTATAATAATTCATAAAACGCATCTTTGTCAAGGTGCGTTTTTTATTTTATATTTGTATCGTGCGAATGTACGATGTGTCAAGAATAATATACAAAAAAATTAATGCATAAATCCGGATTTGTAAATATAGTCGGTAACCCCAATGTCGGCAAATCGACGTTGATGAATATACTGGTAGGCGAGAAAATATCTATCATCACTTCGAAAGCCCAAACAACGCGCCACCGCATCCTGGGCATTGTCAATACCGAAGAATATCAAATCGTATATTCAGACACTCCCGGTGTATTAAGACCGAATTACAAATTGCAGGAGTCGATGCGCAATTTCTCTGAGTCGGCTCTGGGAGATGCTGATGTATTATTATATGTGACTGATGTTGTAGAAAAAACCTTTAAGAACGAAGATTTCCTCCAGAAAGTCCAGAAAGCCGATGTTCCGGTATTACTGCTTATCAACAAAATAGACCAGACCAATCAACAGGATTTGGAAAAGCTGGTAGAAGAATGGAAAACGCTTCTGCCTAAAGCTGAAATATATCCTATATCTGCTTTGAATAAATTCAATATAGACACTATTAAACGCCGTATACTTGAACTAATACCGGAATCTCCACCCTATTTCGAAAAGGACGCATTAACGGACAAACCTGCGCGTTTTTTCGTTACGGAGACTATACGCGAAAAGATTCTCCTTTATTATCAGAAAGAGATTCCTTATTCCGTAGAGGTAGTTGTTGAAGAATTCAAAGAAGAAAAATCGATAATAAATATAAGAGCTTTGATAATTGTAGAACGCGATTCGCAAAAAGGAATCATTATCGGGAACAAAGGCGCCGCACTTAAAAAGGTAGGAGCCATGGCACGCAAAGACATAGAAAAGTTTTTTGATAAGAAAGTTTTTCTACAGATGTTTGTTAAAGTGGAAAAAGACTGGCGGAGCAGGGATAATCTACTACGGAAGTTCGGATACAGGCTCGATTAACAAAAGAAAAGGAAAACGGAAAACGGGAAAGAAAATGAAACGAATATTGATTTTATGTACAATATTAGGATATGTATTTAATATATATACCCAGAATAGTGTAAAAGATGCCTTGATGGGCCAGGGTACCTGGTTTCTGTTTTCGGCACGGACAGAAGAGAAAATAAATGAAAGGATATTTACTAAAATCGACTTTTTTAAAAAAGAAGATGTGTCCAGCATTTTTTTCGATCAGGACGACAGGTTGTTTTCAGTCTTTTCCAAAGAAGGCGCGGACGTATGGGAAGACCTGTGGCGTATGGCTGACGATACACATTTTGTAATAGTAAGCCCTGTAGACCAGTCCAGCCAGGTTATTGATATTATAGAACTGAACAAAAAGAAACTGGTAATCAGAAACTGTTCGGAAATTGAAGGTGGAACGAAATGCATTATATATACCTATTTCTCTACTAAAAAAGGCTGGCTCCCCGACAAAGAGATAGAAGAGCTCAATACTGCCGGCGTAATGGTGGTGGACAAAATGATGTACGAATAAAATAAATAAACAAAATATATAAATAATCAATCTATGACAAGAAAGTTTGTATGTATTTTAGCTCTGGCTTCCCTGGTATACTCAGGATATGCCCAGGACCGTCAAAAAATATCGATTCCGATGGAGACACAAAACCCTTTTTTTGAAGCATTCAATACTCCTAAAGGCACCCCGCCTTTCGAACTTATAAAGAACGAACATTATAAACCGGCTTTCGTAAAAGGCATCGAACAACAATTTTCCCAAATAGACCAGATTGTAAATAATACAGCTGCACCGACTTTGGAGAATACAGTAATAGCACTCGACGAAAGCGGAGATGTATTAGACCGTGTATCGGCTGTATTCAACGGTATAAAAGGAGCAAAGAACGATGAAGAAATTCAGAAAATTGCAGAGGAAATATCTCCTTTATTATCGGAACACCGCGATAATATTTATCTGAATGAAAAACTTTTCGCCCGTATCGAATCTGTATATAACGACAGTGTTAATACGAATAGGACTACGGAACAAAAGAAACTGATTGAAAAATATTACAAGACATTTGTACGCTCGGGTATCAAGCTGAACCAGGCACAAAAAGACCGCCTGCGCGAGATAAATAAAGAACTCAGCTTATTATCCCTTACATTCGGCAAAAACCTTTTGGCAGAAACCAATAATTACCAATTAGTAGTTGATAACCCGAAAGATTTGTCAGGCCTTACCCAGGCTGAAATAAACCTGGCGGCAGAAGCTGCAAGAAAGAGCGGCTTGCAGGGTAAATGGGTATTCACGCTGAGTAAACCGAGCTGGCTTCCTTTCCTTCAATATGCAGACAACAGAGATCTTCGCGAGAAGCTGTATAAAGCGATGTACAACCGCGGCAATAACAATAACCAGTATGATAATAAAGAAATTATCAATCAGATTGTTAACCTGCGTCTAGAAAAAGCCAATATGCTGGGTTTCAAATCTCATGCAGATTATGTACTCGAAGAAACAATGGCTAAGAATCCCGAAAATGTTATGGCCCTCTTAAACCGTATCTGGGAATATGCATTGCCGCAGGCGAAAAAAGAAGCAGCAGATCTGCAGCAGATGATAGACAGAGAAGGCGGCAGCTTTAAACTGCAATCATGGGACTGGTGGTATTATACTGAAAAGCTCCGTAAAGAAAAATATGCACTCGATGAAGAAGAATTACGTCCATACTTTATGGTGGATAACGTTCGCGACGGTGCATTTTTTGTTGCTAATAAACTATTCGGTATTACATTCAAACCGCTGACTGATGTTTCTGTTTATGAGAAGGACGTTCAGGTATTCGAAGTAAACGATGCAGACGGTTCTTATATAGGGGTATTGTATCTTGATTATTTTCCTCGTACGGGTAAAAGAAATGGTGCCTGGATGAGTAGTTTCAGAAAGCAGCGCATCCAGAACGGAGAATTCATCCATCCCATAATCTACAATGTAGGAAATTTTGCCCTTCCGAGCGAAGACAAGCCTTCCTTATTGACTTTAGACCAGGTAGAGACTCTTTTCCATGAGTTTGGACACGGCCTTCACGGCTTATTATCCAGCATCAATTACAACGGATTATCCGGTACGGCAGTTGCACGCGATTTCGTAGAACTTCCTTCCCAGATATATGAGCATTGGGCATTTCATCCCGATGTTTTGAAAATGTATGCAAAACATTACCAGACAGGCGAAGTTATTCCCGATGAGTTAATTGTCAAAATGCAGAAAGCTGAAAACTTCAACCAGGGTTTTACAACTACAGAACTGGTTGCGGCAGCTATTCTCGATATGAAATGGCATACTCAGACACAAAAGCAAGAGTTTGATGTAGAAGAATTCGAAAATAATGCAATGAACCAGATAGGATTGATTTCGGAGATTATACCGAGATATAAGAGTACTTACTTCGCCCATATTTTCGATGGAGGATATTCTTCCGGTTATTACAGCTATCTATGGTCAGAAGTATTGGATGCAGATGCTTTCCAGGCTTTTGTTGAGAACGGAATTTTTGACCGTTCCACAGGAGAGTCCTTCCGCGACAATATATTATCGCGTGGCGGGTCGGAGGAACCAATGACACTCTATAAAAAATTCAGAGGGCAAGAACCTGATCCTATTTATTTGTTGAAGAACAGGGGATTCGTAGAATAAAAATCCTCCTTTTTATAACCTTGGGAAATAATACTATTTCCCAGGGTATTTAACCTTACTAAAAATAGTATATCATGAAAACAAGGATATTTGCGATAGCAATCGTATGTACTTTTACTACTTTTCTTTATTCCCAGAACTCAGGTTTGGACGATCGCCGTTTTTGGATAAACACAATGACTCAAATTGCTGATCCGGTACTTATCAACCTGAGCAAAGGCACCTTGAAGCAAAACATGCCGTTTGAGTCTCTAGGCGACCGCAAAGCATTCTCTTATCTGGAAGCTACAGGACGGCTTTTCTGCGGAATGGCTCCCTGGCTTGAACTCGGACCGGACGAAACTGAAGAAGGGAAGCTCCGCGAAAAATATATCGATCTTACGATAAAGGCTCTAAGCAATGCCGTAGATCCCAATTCACCCGATTTTTTAGAATTCCAAAAGCCTTATCAACCTTTGGTAGATGCCGCTTTTCTAGCACAAGGATTACTACGTGCAAAAAATCAGATATGGAAACGGATGGATATAAGTGCACAGGAAAATATGATAGCTGCCCTGAAAATGACACGCGGCATTAAGCCGTGGGAAAACAACTGGCTGCTATTTGCTTCTATAGTAGAAGCTGCTCTTCTCGAACTGACAGGTGAATGCGACAATGAACGTCTCGTTTACGGGGTAAACAAGTTCAGGGATGAATGGTACAAAGGAGATGCTTTGTATGGCGACGGGCCTGCTTTTCACATGGATTACTACAACAGTTTTGTCATTCACCCCATGCTTACCGATGTTTTAGTAGTAATGGATAAACACGGGTTGGATAATCAGTCCTTCAAAGATATACAAATCAAAAGATTATCGCGTTATGCCGATATACAGGAGCGCTTTATTTCTCCGGAAGGTACGTATCCGATAGTGGGAAGGTCGATTGTTTACCGTTTCGGTGTGTTCCACGCACTAGCTCAAGCCTCTCTTATGGAAATATTACCGGCACATATACAGCCGGCTCAGGTGAGGAGCGCTATGACTGCAGTAATAGTCTACCAGATGAAATCTCCCGCGAACTTTGATAAGAACGGATGGTTGAGAATAGGTTTTACGGGCAGCCAGATCAACATGTCAGAAACTTATATAAATACAGGCAGCGTATATCTCTGTGCAAGTGGATTCCTGGCTTTGGGCTTACCTCCTTCAAATTCATTCTGGTCGGCTCCTTATGCTGAGTGGACTAATATTAAAGGCTGGAACGGTGAAGAGGTGAAAATAGATTCAGCCCTCAAATAATTTTACATATCAATCTTTAGAAAAAAGTTCTGATTATGACAATTGGTGTAGATTTAACATCGACAAGCATAAATGCAGGCCTTGTGGAAGGGGGCGAAATATTCCGCAAGATTGTAGAACCTTTCCCTTACGATAAACCGCTCGAAGAAACATTAGATCATATTATCGGGGTTATCGGAAAACTGATGAACTCCAACATCAAAGGTATAGGTATCGGTGTGCCTTCAGTGGTAGATGCCAAACAGGGAATAGTGTATAATGCCGTAAATGTTCCCTCCTGGAAAGAAGTACACCTAAAAGAAATACTGGAAAAAGAATTCGGTATACCGGTCAATGTCAACAATGATTGCAACTGCTTTGCATTTGCAGAACGTTATTACGGGGAAGGAACGCCTTACCGAAATATTGTCGCTGTAAAACTCGGCTCAGGGCTGGGTGCAGGAATAATTATAAATGACGAATTATACGACGGTTGGAATACAGGCGCGGGAGAAGTAGGAAGCCTACCTTATCTGGACAAAGACTATGAAGAATACTGTGCCGCGAATTTTTTCAGGAGATATAATACAACAGGATACATTGCTTATAGCAGAGCATTAAAAAATGATCCGGAAGCCCTTTCCATCTGGAAAGAATACGGGTGCCATATAGGGAATCTACTTAAAGTCATCCTGTTCACCTATGACCCGCAAGCTATCATAATCGGAGGCGAATCCAGTATAGCATATAATCTTTTTTCAGATAGCATGCACAATACTCTGGCTTCTTTCCCGTACCCGGAGACTATAAAAAGGATAAATATACTTTTGTCGAATAAAGAGAATATAGGTTTACTAGGTGCCGCTGCACTAATTCCTTAAAATAAAACAGGCCGGTTTATCAAAACCGGCCTGTCTGTCTATATATATCTTCAAAAAGACTAATCTTCTTCTTCCTTGCTTGCTTCATATTCTTTAAGCAGCCTGTCTTGTACATCTGTCGGCACAAGTTCATAACTGGCAAATTTCATATTAAAGGAAGCACGACCTCCGGTTATCGAACTCAAAGTAATCGAATAACTGGACATCTCTTTTAAAGGGACTTTAGCATTCAGTATTTCAATGTCCTTATCACTCTCCATACCGAGTATAATAGCACGCCTGTTTTGCAAGTCGCTCATTACGTCCCCCATCTTATCCGAAGGTACAAATACCTGTACGTCATAAATCGGTTCCAGAATCTTCGGCCCTGCATTTTTGAATGCTTCGCTGAAAGCATTACGTCCTGCAAGCATGAACGAAATTTCGTTTGAATCTACCGGGTGCATCTTTCCATCATATACAATAACACGTACGTCACGCGCATAAGATCCGGTCAAAGGACCTTGTTCGAGGCGAGACATAATACCTTTCACAATAGCCGGCATAAAACGTGAATCGATAGACCCTCCGACAATACTGTTTACAAAGACAAGCTTTCCGCCCCATTCGAGATCATAAGTCTGAACATCACGAGCCTGAACTTTAAATTCCTGACCATTGAATTTATAAGTTTCAGGAACCGGCATACCTTCTGTGTAAGGTTCTACAATCAGGTGCACTTCACCGAATTGCCCTGCCCCACCCGATTGCTTTTTATGACGGTAGTCTGCACGGGCAGATTTAGTGATTGTTTCGCGGTATGGGATCTTCGGTTCGGAAAATGTAATTGCTATCTTATCATTATTTTCTAATCTCCATTTTAGGGTTTTCAAGTGGAATTCTCCCTGCCCGGATACGATTAACTGTCTTAATTCTTTTGAGTTTTCTATGATCCATGTCGGGTCCTCTCCATGCATCCTGATAAGAGCCTCATTCATCTTTTCAGAGTCTCTTTCAT
>DQAM01000304.1:0-3675 GCA_003523545.1 Dysgonomonas sp. | reverse complement strand
TTCAGAGTCTCTTTCATTTACTGCTTTTATAGCACGGCGGAACTTAGGATTCGGGTATTTAATAAAGTCAAATTGATAATCCGCACCTTTTCCATTCAAGGTATTACCAGTCTTTATATCTTTCAGTTTCACGGCAGCACCTATATCTCCTGCCACAAATTCTTCAACTTTTGTTCTTTGCTGGCCTGCTACAACAAACATTTGTCCGATACGTTCTTTCGAACCTCTGTCTGCATTGAGCAGATCATCTCCTTCTTTCACTTTACCACTCATCACCTTAAAGTAAGATATTTCTCCCACATGAGGTTCTACAGAAGATTTAAAGAAGAACAGGCTTGCAGGCCCATCTGCATCGGGTTTAATTTCTGTACCTTCTGTATTTACAGGTGAAGGTAAATCCTGAGCATAAGGTACTACATTCCCCAGGAATTCCATGGTACGTCTGACACACATATCCCTTTCGGCACATACGCAGAATACAGGGAACATATCGCGGCTGATAAGACCTTTGCGGATACCGAAGCGCATTTCCTCTTCTGTCAGAGTTCCCTGATCGAAGAATTTCTCCATCAAAGCCTCTTCGTGTTCGGCAGCGGCCTCTACAAGCTTTTGATTTAAATCTTCCGCTTTTTCTTTTTCTTCTGCAGGAATCTCCAGAACGTCAGGAACACCGCCTTCGGGTTTCCAACGGTACATCTTCATTTTTAACACATCTATGACTGCGTTAAAATTGTCCCCTGCATTTACCGGATACTGGATTACCACAGCTTTTTCTCCATGATTGGCTTTTAGCTGCGACAATACGTTATCGAAATCGGCCTTTTCCTGATCGAGTTGGTTGACTACATATATTACAGGTTTTTTAAGCCTGTCGGTAAGCCTCAATTGATTGATTGTCCCTACTTCCAATCCATACTGTGCGTTTAATACCATGAGTGCCGTATCTGTTACATTAAGGGATGTTACTACACTTCCCACAAAATCGTCGGCGCCCGGGCAATCAATGAAATTGAGCTTTCGATTCATCCACTCTACAGAAAAAATACTCGAAAATACCGAGTATCCGTATTCTTTTTCCACAGGGAAATAATCTGTCACCGTATTTCCGGTTTTGACACTACCTCTTCTCTTGATAACTCCTGCCTCGAATAACATCGCTTCGGCAAGAGTTGTTTTCCCGGCGCCAGAGCTACCGAGGATTGCGATGTTTTTGATTTCGTTTGTCTGATAAACCTTCATGGTATAAACGTATTAAATATGGTTTATATTATTAGAAAAAAATTCATAGGATTTGCCTTAGTTTCATGTAAGACTATGCACCTCGAAAAGGGCATATTTCCAAAATTAATAAATCTTATTTTTATTGAGCAATAATTTTACATCAAATTATACGAGAAGTAATTAAATAATTTGAAAAAACAGCTTATACCATCTTCTTTGAAGGATTATAAAAAGGAAGATAAAAATGAAGAAAGTCAGGAAAGTCTGTAAACATACCCGGTATTATGAAATACGGGGAGTCTTTTTAGCAATAAAGCTATTGTAAAATTCTTTTATGCCATGATGGGATATCAAATAATAATATTTTGGAAAGACTCTCTTTGCTTCGTATAATATCTGACGAGATAACTTAGCTTTTCGATCTTTCGTAGCAGAATGTATCTGGGTATTGGAATCAGCCGTGCGAACCGGTGATGGTAATATATTGTATATTCTTAAATTAAACTGCCAGGGAAATTGCAGCTCGCAATCGATAGGCATTCTTACAACAGGAACGGGGCTGGATATCTTATCGAGGAATTTCCGGGCAGCTTCTCTGGTCCATATTGCTGCAATTGTATTGATAGGTATACTGGTTCCACAGGCAGCCAGAAAATAATCTTTATACACCTCCGCTAATTTTATATGCCTTCTTCTTTTAACATTACAAAATTTCAGAATATCCCACCTATGTTTTTCCGGTAATGTATAATATGAAAGGAGGCAGTTTTCTACAACATTCCTGAAATCATCGCACAATACAGCATCATCTTCAAGAATCAAACCAAAAGATTTACCGGATTCATAAAAAGTTTTTATTGCTTTTATATGACTCAAAGAGCATGCTATTTCACCGGGTACGAGATCTCTGTCGTATTTATTTTTGACAATATAATCATACTTCTCCAGATTTTTTGCATCGACAGCCTCTATACGTTCGAAAGACATACTGTATTGGCTGAATTCTTTTTCCATCATCTCCAGCCGGTCTTTCGCCCTATCCAGGTTTATCACATATGTTTCGTAAGAAGGAACTGCCATAATTTGAATTCATTTTCTGAAAATAGATACAATAACCGTGCAAAAAATTTATACCTGATATTTACTCTCCCTGCTGATTTATAATATTCCTCAGCCATTTTACCAAAAACATGATAGCAATGGCAGCTAATAGACATGCGCCGAAGTTCATAAGAAAATAATAAGCCTTATTATCGAACATATCCCAAAAACCGGCAACTACCCCGCTCAGTTTATTTCCCAGAGAAGTAGACAGAAACCATCCCCCCATCATAAATGAAGTGATCTTTTTGGGACTGACTTTCGATACGAGAGAAAGTCCGATAGGACTGATCAATAACTCCCCCACCGTAATCACACCGTATGTTCCTATCAGCCACAAGGCTGAAGCTTTATCTGTATATATATCCGTATATATTACTGCCAGCGCCATTACCAACGACGACATCCCGGTGATAAGAAGCCCCCAGCCCATCTTGGCAGGCGTAGAAGGCTCTTTTCCGCGTAAGCGCAACCTTGAAAAGAAGCTGAGCACAACGGGCGTAAGTATAATAATAAAGAACGGATTTATAGACTGGAATATTTCGGTAGAAATAAGCTGTTCGGCCTGTCCTTCCTGAGGACGCTCATCGACCGGAACATTTTTAAAGTAATTAGGATAATCTTCTGTCTTGACAACCTCACCATTTTCGTCGGTAATCGTCCGCAACTTATCATCCATCTTGCTGACAGCCGTTTTCTCATAGGTTATTTCCTGTACCATGCCGAATACTTTAGCTTTATCGGCCACAGAAGGATTCACAGAACGTTCTGTATAACTTTCAGCAAAAGTGGTAAGTGTAGTTGCGTTCTGCTTGAACACCATCCAAAAAACAACCATGATGGCAAAAATAGTAAGCAGGGCTTTTATCTGTGATTTTTCTTCTTTAGGAGAGCGGAATATCAAGGATGCATAAAATATAATAACCGGTATACATCCGAATAAAAATGCATCGTTGGCATCGGAGCCGAATATATCTCCGGGAATCATCCAGGCTATTGCCCCGCAAACAATAGCAGGAGCAAAAACATACAATAATGCTTTGGTAACATCAGATGTAGATTCCTTCGAGCGGACAATAACATCCGCATCTTTTATATGCCGTGTTCCCATCAGAAAAACAATCACGCCGATGAGCATTCCGATTCCCGCTACAATGAATGCATATCCCCATCCGTAGGTATTGCGCATGTATGCCGCAACGAAGTTGCAGATAAACGCGCCGACATTGATTCCCATATAGAAAATGCTGTAACCCGCGTCTTTTTTCGATTTATACTTATCGTCGCTGTACAGATTACCCAGCAGAGTGGATATGTTGGGTTTAAAAAATCCGTTACCGACAATAATCAGCA
>DQAM01000044.1 GCA_003523545.1 Dysgonomonas sp. | reverse complement strand
TTAATAAAAATTCAACAGGAGTTTTCTCCAGCAAATAATCACTCTTTTCGAACAGGGTAACAGTATTGGAAGAACTATCGGTAACCGGTACGATGACAAGGCTAAGTTCGTCGATTAGTCCTTCATTGAGGAAAGAACCATTGATATATCCACCACCCGATACCATAAGGGTTTTGATATTGAAAAGGTTATATAATTTCTCCGATGCCAATTTACAATCCAGATGGTTTTCACCGGCAATTATATAGGATATGTGAAGTTTACGAAGGAAGGCTTTGTAGTTATTGGATGCTTTTTCGGTCAACACTTCGATAATATGTGCAGTTGGACGGTTTTCATAATTCAAGGTATTGGAAGTCCACCCAACTTTGCCGGAAGCATCTGCGGATACATAATACATTTCAGCATTACTTATAGCAATAAAATCACCTTCGGGTACTATCGGTGCATTTTTATCCAAATCAGGTGTACGGTAATCAGTGAAATTTTCTTCCGTAGTTACCCGTCCGCACAACCATGCCTGTGGATTAAAAGTATTATTGGTGCGTTCATATTCAATACCGACAATTTCTGCTGCTTCTGTTTCCATAAAAGGGCCGGTAATTTTACCGTCTACTGCGGTCATCATGTGACAAATAATTCGTGGTCTCATAAATTTTATCTTATTTACTTTATACAAAGTAAGGACTAATCATGCAATATTTCTTTGCTAAGCAGCTCAAATTATTTTGTTGAAAAGTCCATATTAATATTATTAAAAAAGATGATTGCTAAATATATAATAGAAAAGCGGCTAATGTAAATCAACCGCTTTCTGTTTATAGCTTTATTCCTTTAGCCGGCTCTTTCTTCTCAACCTTGTTAGAACTACCCACACCCGCAATAATAAGCCTGTCACCCATTATTTCCTTAACTTCTTTCAAAGTTTCCGGCATGGGAGCATCCTGTTGAATCACTGTACCACTTTGCGGAGATATTGAACTAACCGTAACCGGCTCAACCGTAGCTGAAGAAACACCCTGTTTTGGTTCCGGCTCAGCAACTCCTTCAGTAACTTCAATCGGCTTTAAGGAGAGTTGTATTTCCCTGTCCAGCTTAATCAGTTCCTCTTTTAGTTCTTTCAGTTCCGGTTCTTTGCGCCAGGTACTTTCTACCACTTCTTTGAGTATCGGAATATCCTTTTCCATCTTCGCATTATCTGCCTGATAGCGTTCCATAAGCCGGGGCATGGTTTCAAGTGCATTCAGTAAGTTAAGGGATGCCGTTTTCGGGTCGGTGGCCATAACGCCGTGATTATAGTTATACAGGATTTCTCCCTCACCCTTTACAAAGAAGCGGTTTTGCTTGATTTCAAAGCCTTCTTTGTTGCCGTTTTCAGTCTTAACAAGGAGATTAAAGCCATAGAGGCTTCCGATTTTATCATACAGTCCATAGGTCTGCGCTTTCTCTGCAATCTCGTTCAGTTTGGCACCTATAAATTTAGGGTCGCTGCCTTTCACGTCATAAAGCTCTATCGGATTGAGTTTGGTGCCATCAGGTGCTATTTGAACACGGGAATTGAACGCATCTATATCTTTTGAAATACGACCTATAAAAGCGTTATTCTTATTGACATCCGCCAAAATATTCTCCAACTTGTAACGGGAGGATGACTTACCTCGGACAAATGCCTGACGCTCGCTTTCAAGGGAAGTGATTTTCTTTTCCAGTCGTGCCTTTTCCAATAGTTCGGTATTACCCGAAAGGATAGCCACATATTCACTGAAATTCATACCACCTTTTTCATCCATTGAACCCTCGTCGATTGTACGGCTACCCAGTGAATTGTTTTTCAACTGCCGGATGAAAAGCTGCTTGTTATGCAACAACCCGAACTTATAGGCATCAAGTGACTTTTCAACCGCATAGATAATAACATCTACTTTGTTGTCTGCATATAACTTTGCAATTTCATTGCCCTTGCGTATTCCCCGTCCGTCCCGTTGCTCTAAGTCAGATGGTCGCCACGGAGCATCTAAATGATGGATAGCAACACACCGTTTTTGCGCATTTACTCCTGTTCCTAACATTTCAGTAGAGCCAAACAATACGCGGATTCTTCCGTCGTTCATATCCCGTATCATAGCTTTACGGGCACGGTCGGTTTTTGCTTCCTGAATGAAGCGTATTTCGTTAGCGGGGATTCCGTAGTCATCCACCAGTTTACGCTTAATTTCGGAACAGGGATTCCATTCACCCGGCTTGTATGTACCTAAATCGGAGAAAACGAACTGAGTAGCTTTGTGCTGGTTGAACTTCCGATAATAATCCGATACCATCTTTGCAACGTGTGATGCTTTATTATCTACATGGTCATCGTATTTCGCCGGATTGATAAGCCGCATATCGAGGGACATTTTACGGGCGTAGTCCGTTGCAATCAACATTTTGGCTTTTTCTTCACTATCGGATAGTTTTGGTCTTCCCAAAACGGTAGCATCTCCGGTTTTGGCAAAATGCACCAACTTCTGAATAAATTCCTGCTGGTCGGGCGTAGGCGGTATATTATGCAGGATTTCGTTCTTTGCCGGTCTGTCGATACCGATATCTTCCGCAGAACGATAATCGGTTATTTCTGCATAGAAAGCGGCCAGTTCGGGTACTTTGATGAAATACCGGAACCGTTCTTTTTGTACGACCTGATTCGTGATGGAAAACTCATAATCAATGGTTTTCTTTGCAAATATGGCTGCCCAGGCATCAAAAGTGGTGATACCTTGTCTTTCCAGTTCATTCGGTCGCAGATATTTAAACAACAGATACAACTCCGTCAAGGAATTGGAAATAGTTGTACCCGAAAGGAAGGTAGCACCTAAATCCTTTCCGGTGCGTTCCTGAATGGTGCGCAGGGCAAACAGCATATTCAGGGCACGTTGTGAGCCATCTGCATTGCCCAATCCGGCTACCCGGTCGTGACGGGTAGTAAAAGTCAGGTTCTTGAAGCGGTGGCTTTCATCTATATACAGGTGGTCTATCCCCATCAGGCGGAAGTCCACCGTATCATCCTTTCGGTTTTCAATCTGATATGTAATATTTTCCAGTTTGGCTGTCAGATTGAGTTGCCGTTTCACTAAGCCCTTTTCCATTCCACGGGAAATCTCCTTGCCCTGTGCCCGCAATACTTCGAGATTCTCTTCCACGCTATCGAGTTCGGCCTGTAAGATCTGCTGCTGTATTTCGGGTGATTGGGGTATCATGCCGAACTGTTCATGTGTTAAAATAATCGCATCCCAGTTATTGTTCTTCATTTCATTGAAGATTCGCATCCGCTTGGCAGGTGTGAAATCTTCTTTACCGGGATACAGTATTTTTGCGTTAGGATAGGCGGTACAATAAGTCTGCGCTATCTCATGTACATTTGCTTTGAGTGCGGTAATAACCGGCTTGTTTACCAATCCCAGCCGTTTCTTTTCAAAGGAACTGACACACATGATAAGAGTTTTACCACCGCCACAGGCTAAGCACCCAGCGCCTTGCCGTCCTTTCGGACGGTAGGTTTCCAGATACTCGCCACCGAACCGTACGTACACGTCTCCATGTATACGGCTCTCCATCAATATATTCAGTCTATTTCTTATTTCCATGAATTTTACGATAACAGTTGTTACAAACAGCTATTGTTTTCCTCTTTCGGGCAATCATGAAACGTTCCCATTCCTGCTTACCTTCTAAGTCCTTGAGCTTACGGACTTGAAACATTTTCAGGTTGTCCGTAGCTTCGCAATATTCACATTCGTTAGCCTTAAGCCGGGCCATCAGGCTCGTACTCTGGGTTGCACGATAACTGGGCAGATTGTCCGCAAAGTCCAATCTTGCTTGCTTTTGTTGCCTAAACCCACCATGATATAAGGTACGCTCTCTGATTACGCCTTTGTTATCTTCATACTGTACAAGGAATATTTTATCACGAGTATATTTTCGGATAATCTTTCGTACAGTTGAATTATACTTTGACGAAAATGTTTTGAACATACTTTCTTTCATGTGGTAGTAGAAACTATTAAGAATATTGCAGTTGTTGGCAAGACAATAATAATTATAGATACCTCTTATCTCCGAGTTATATCGGTTCAAGATTTCCAAATCATCATTATTCCTAAGGAAAGGTCGGGATGTGGACTGCCATTTCTCTTTTCCATTCTCAACTATGATTTTCATTGCACCATAGTCAAGCAGTTTCTTCCTCATGACCTCAGTCGGTAAAAGAAGAACTGTTCTGTATCCGAGACAACGGCGAGTGATACCTCGACTATCCTTTCTTGTCTTTTCACTTCTACGGATTGTGACCTCATAGCCTAAGAACCTTGCTTTGTCGCTTGAATTAGTGATTAATGTCTTTTCATCGGAAAGTTCAAGTTTCAGTGTGTCAGACAAATAGTTTTTAATATCTTCTTTTGCTTTTACACAATCTTCTTTACTCCCGATTACACCAATCAGAAAATCATCGGCATAACGAACATATCTCATACGTCTGAAGTTTTCATCCATGTTTAGAGTGGCAGGAAGTTGTTGCATTTCAGAATGAAGATGTTCAATCTCCTGTCGCAATGCTTCTTTCTTCTGCTCGTCTGTTTCATTCTTTAGTTTCTTTACTCGTTTACATTTTCGAGATTCAATCCTTTTATATTCAGGATTTACCCTCCGCTTACCGCCTTTGTTGAAATCCAGAATATATTCCTGCATATATTTATCCAGTTTATCCAAATAAATATTTGCTAGAATCGGACTGACAACACCTCCTTGCGGTGCCCCGCTATAAGTGTTGCGAAATTGCCATTTCTCCATGTACCCTGCGTTTAAGAACTTACGGATCAGACGTAAGAACCGTTGGTCTGATATGCGTTCTGAAAGAATATCTATCATAACATCGTGATTGATGTTGTCAAAGAATCCTTTGATGTCGCCCTCTATAAACCAACGAGTTCCGTCGAATCCCTCGTGGATGGAAGCCAATGCAGTATGGCAACTGCGGTGCGGTCTGAATCCATGAGAGCATTTTTCAAAATGTCCCTCATAGATGGATTCAAGAATCATTCTTACGACTTCATGTACAAGTTTGTCATCAGAGGCAGGAATGCCTAAGGGACGTTTCTTGCCATCCTTTTTGGGAATGTAAACTCTTTTTGCAGGATAAGGTTGATAGCTTTCGTCTTTCAATCTATCAATGATGTTATGTATGCGTTCGATGCTCATTCCACTTATGGACTGACCGTCTGCACCTTTCGTGCAACTGCCCTCATTAGAGGCAATGTGCTGATAGGCTAACTCATATAAGTTCTCATTGAACAGTAGCCGGTAAAGCCGTTCAAACTTGTAATTTAGGTCTGAGCTATGCCCAGCCAGACTGTTTAATACATTACCTGAATCTCTCATAATGTCTCACACATTTTTCGTTAAACGTATTAAAAATATTGACTGTCTCCCTTCGCCATGTACAAGGCTTTCCCCTGCTCGGACTACTACGGAGACTCTGTTACCATATAGGATATTCAGGGGCAATCCCCATAGCCTTTCGGCATTCCTACTTAGGTAATCCCCATTTAGACATACAAGTAACATAGCTGATAGATTGTCGGATGCGATTTTCGCCCTTTTCCACTTATCGTGGCTGACCTGCAATCGGTTTTCGGCTCTCATACTCGAAGTGGGAAAGTAGAAGTATTGCAGCCCGACGTTCGTAACTATCTTACGTCGGGGTTTACCAACTAACATCTTGGGCTGTCGTTCAAACAGTATAGTCTTCATCCTCATATCTATCATTTCATTTAGACATTCAGTAGCAGTATGATAGTTAACTGACTTATGCCGTTTCCAACATGCGACACTCCCCACCGCCTTTCGGCTAAGTGGATAAGTTGGCTAATGACGGGCGTTGAAAACCCTTGCCCGGTAGCTTGCTAAGGCTACATTTACTATATGTCCCTTATGGGCGCAGTACTTCGTGATCTATAATACCGCCACCGTTGAGAATGTCCATCCAAACGGCATCTTTCTGACTTTTATACAGGTCGGGAATACCCAACCCTCTTAAATCCAGTCCGGGAAAAGTTTGGTGACTACCATCATAATTAGGACGGACAAAACAGTTGAAAGTACGGTTGTATTTATCCGCCAGCCGTTCTTTAAATTCTGCCGATTGTTCGCTAAGCCATTCGTTAAAGCCGTTTCGTATCTCGTCTATTTTGGTATTGGCGAGCTGTATGGCTTCCGTATCACGAACTTTTGTTTCCTGCCCACCCACCATAATCTTTTTTGTAATGTCGGGCGAAGTATTGTGCATGGCGTGCTTCATCAACGCAACACCGTCGAAGTTCCTGCTTTGCGATTTTACGGCAAATTGTTCCGTGATTTTTACGTTCTTGCTTTTGGCATTTACGCTGAACTCATCCCTGCTGGCAGTGTAATGTACGGATACATCCGTATCAAAAAGATAGGTAGCAAACTTGCTGTAAATTCCTGTCGGTATCCATCGTTCCCCGAAGTTGAAGTCCAAATCTTCAAAAGGTATCGGGCGTGGTGTGGCTTCCCGTAATGCAGCCAGTGATTCTTTGGCTTCTTCATGATCGGGGTGGGTTTCCAGATAGTTTTCTACATAGTCAGCTTTGGCAATGACATTCCCACTGATGAATTTATCTTTAATTTCATATTCTGAAATCATCGGATTGAAATACACATCGCCTTTGAGTTCCTGCAACATATCTTCAGGCTCCCGGTTAGTCAGCCCTGCCATATATTCAAGGTCTACTCCGGCATTTTTATTCAGGGATGCGACCAGTGCTTCCTTTGCCGTATCGGCATGGGTAATCTCGTTGGGATTAAAAGCGACGGGTTGTTGAAAGATATCCGCTTTGGTTGCCTGTCCGTTTACATACCTTTCTAAAGAAAGTATCTCAGTACCACCCGCATCCATTTTAATCAGGCTCAGGTTTTTGGCATCGTTTATATTTCCGAAACGACGGGTAAAATCGTCATACAGCCTGTTCAACATCTCACGCAGGGCGGGATTTGCCTCTAATCTTGTCGCTTCATTCCTATACAGGTGATGATAAGTGTCCCGTATTTCAATATAAAGGGATGCTTTCATCTTCTGTGTATCGGTGAGTTCCAACGGATGGAACATCGGTTGAAAACCCTCTAAATCCCGCAGATAGCCGACACGGTTATTTTCATCCGTGACCAGAGAACCTTCCTTGTAATGCTCCGGAATGTTCTCGGCTGTGTAGGGAACAGGTTTAAGCCGTTCCTTGCGTTCTTCTTCAGCTAATACTCTTAGCTTTTCCTGATGTTCTTCTTTGCGTGCATCGAATACGGGATATACCGGTTTATTTGAATTTGAATTATCTTCCAATGCCTGCTGTTCTTTTTTAATAGCAGCATTGTATGCCATTTCCTCCCGCCAATCCATAAAATCCAACGTAGCACTTTGCTGTTTGTTCTTCTTGTTTTTCCGACGTTTGGGCCGGTTCACCTGACTTCGTTCCTCTTGTGTAAATCCAAACAGGTCATAAAGCGTTATTAACGGCTGCTGCGTTACAGATTGCGGTTTCGCCTCCGTAGTCGGCTCTTTCTTAATGGCAGGATCGTCCATATCGAACAATGTGCCGGCAAAGTTTCCCGGTGCGGCGGATGGATTAGCGGCTGCTTGTTGGGAAGTGACCATTGGTTCTTTTTCGACTGAATCTTCCGGTAACGGAGGATTGTCTGAAAAAAGCGTTTTGTCCGATGATGAAACAGATGCTCCTTTCTGTTGCAACGCCTGGTCGGGTGACTGTTGCTTAATCTCCTTTGCTATTATAGGGGAAGATTGTGCAATAGTCTTAGCAGGATTGCTCTGTGAATGGTTTTGATAATGCTGAACATCTAAATGTTGAGCAAAATCTTCCTTCAGCATCCGTTTGAGTTCCGATGCAATACCATCAATACCGCCATCATGGTTAAAAACTATGGCAGGCTTACCGTAAGGGTCTGTATCTACTTTTGAGCTGGTCTGCACCACCCTGTTGAAGTCACGGAACAGGTTATTGATGGATATGCCGTTCGATAGCTTTCGACTTTCAATAAAATCCTGCTGCCTTTTGGTTGGCTCGATGTGCTTGTTATTCCGTTGCAGGATAATAAGGTCGCTGCCGACTTCGGTTCCGGCGTGTTCCGTAAACAGGTTATTCGGCAAACGTATAGCAGAAACCAAATCACAACTTCTCATCAGTAACTC
>DQAM01000043.1 GCA_003523545.1 Dysgonomonas sp. | reverse complement strand
GGTACGGGATTTGTAGACCTGGTATGGTTTCAGGGCGCTAAGTATATAACGGACAGGTATAAAACCAATACTCCCTATCTTATTTTCGGTAAGCCTACGGTTTTTGGTACTAAATTCAATATTGCCCATCCCGATATAGAACCTTTTATACAGGAAAAGACAGAGCTTGGTGGTTTGTACGGATATTATAATACCACGGAGAAGATGAAAAGGCACTATCTGAACTCCAAAGCTTTGCAGAAAATGATCGGGTCGGCTTTGTCTTCATTTGTCCGCAATCTTCAGGAAACACTTCCTGATTATCTTTTGAGAGAAGCAAAGCTTTTGCCTGTTCAGGAAACTATTCTTAATATTCATCAACCGCAAAATCCTTCTATATTGCGGGATGCACAATACCGCCTGAAATTCGAAGAATTGTTCTATATCCAATTAAATATCCTGCGGTATACTTCTGACAGAAAATCCAAATTAAAAGGATTTATATTTACTAAGGTCGGAGAATACCTAAATTTGTTTTACGAAAAGAATCTGCCGTTTCCTCTAACAAACGCCCAAAAGAGAATTATCAAGGAAATCAGGCTGGATATGGCGACCGGCCAGCAGATGAACCGTTTATTACAGGGAGATGTCGGAAGCGGTAAAACACTCGTCGCCCTGATGGTCATGCTCATCGCGATGGGGAATGGTTTTCAGGCATGTATGATGGCTCCTACCGAAATTCTTGCAAACCAACATTACCAGACTGTACAGGAGTTACTCTTCGGGTTGAATATTAATGTCCGTTTACTGACTGGATCGACGAAGAAGAAAGACCGTGAAGAAATCCACCGGCAATTATTAACCGGCGATATTCATATCCTGATAGGCACTCATGCCCTGATAGAAGATACGGTACAATTTTCTAATCTAGGATTAGTAGTAATCGATGAACAGCATCGTTTCGGTGTTGCGCAACGTGCCAGGTTGTGGTCTAAAAATTCCAATCCTCCTCATATTCTGGTCATGACAGCTACACCTATCCCCCGCACGCTGGCAATGACAGTATATGGCGATTTGGATGTGTCGGTAATAGACGAACTACCCCCGGGACGTAAACCTATACAGACGATACATCAGTATGATAAAAGAAGGGGGGCTTTATACCAGTCTATCCGTAAGCAACTGGCGGAAGGACGGCAGGTATATTTCGTATATCCGCTGATTGAAGAAAGTGAAAAGATAGACCTTAGAAATCTGGAAGAAGGTTTTGAACATATAAAGGAAGCTTTTCCGGAATATACGGTTTGTAAAGTTCACGGCAAGATGAAGCCGGCTGAGAAAGACCGAGAAATGGCTCGTTTTGTCAATAACGAAGCGCAGATAATGGTTGCCACTACTGTAATTGAGGTCGGGGTAAATGTACCGAATGCTTCGGTAATGGTGATAGAAAGCGCTCAGCGATTCGGTCTTTCCCAACTACACCAGCTCAGGGGCCGGGTAGGGCGCGGAGCCGACCAGTCTTTTTGTATCTTGATAACTCCTTATGAACTGTCTTCTGATTCTAAGAAGCGTATCAACATAATGGTAGAAAGTAATGACGGTTTTGAAATTGCAGAAGCAGACTTAAAACTAAGGGGACCGGGAGACCTGGAAGGTACCCAACAAAGCGGAATACCGTTTAACCTTCGTATCGCAGATATAGTGAAAGACTCACAGATAATGCAGTATGCCCGTGAGTTGGCAAAACAGATAATAGAAGAAGACCCTGCACTGGAAAAGCCGGAAAACCAAATACTGAAAAGGCAGTTGAAAAAGCTGGCGGGTAACAGGTATAACTGGGGATTGATAAGTTAAGGATTTTGTATCGAAACAGATGAAAATCAAAAAAAGACTATCGAGCGATAGTCTTTTTTATTTTTATGAATAGAGAGAGAAAAATGCCTAAATACCGAAGGAGAGTTGTTCGTGTTAATGTTGATGAAGATATATATTTGCGTCTATATTTTGGCATCTCCTCTTTCACCATAAAGTACGTAATTATTTTACACATGATTTATAACAAAAATCTCCCTTTTTTCTCATTTTTTTATGAAAATAGGATGAAAAAAATTAGAATTTTAGATTTATACCTCCTAAAATATTAATTCCTTGTAGAGTATATCCGTAATAGCGTTCGTACTTTTGGTTTAAGATATTATTTGCTTTACCATATACAGACAGCCAATCGAGGAGATTATAATTTGCTTTGAAGCTTAAATCATTGATTGCATCCATGCTTACGGATTCCCCCATGAAGTATGTCTTACGTCCTCCTTCGAAAGTGTAATTAGCCGTCAGAACTAAATTATCTATGAAAGTGAAATCCGCATTAAACGCAAATTTGATAGTAGGAAGTCCCCAGGGTTTCTTTTCCCTGCCTCCATTATATTCGTTCTCGTCAGTATATTTTTTTACATTGTAAAAAAGTCCTGTTGCACCCAGGGATAAGTCGGTATAAGGGATTAGCTTTGTCCGGATAGAACCTCCGAAATGTCCTGCACCCATATCGGCATACATAGCATCGCTTACGTTATACCACGAACTGGTATTTCCCGGAACATACAAATATTGGTTCTTGGTATATTTATACCCTCCGAAGATATCGAATTCAAAACCGTTTATGACAGCAGATTTCACCCCAGCTTTAATATCGTAAGGGGTGCGGGAGATTGCGATACGGTCATAAGGATTCACATATTTGTTCTCGCGGAAAATGTACAGTAGGTTATTATTGTTTACTCCACCGTCCACATTCAGATAAAACATGCTCTTTTCTTCAAAATTCCATTTTATTTTTGCTGTCGGTGCTATCTGGGTTTTGTCGTTGAAGTCAAAGGCATGTGCTAAATTGACTCCCAAAGAAAGCAGGAAATTATCTCCTCCTATATTAATATAGGGATTAGCATTAAGGACAGTCAGGTTGTGGAATAAATCATCACTGCCTACACCGTAATCGACCTTATCCGCTCCCTGATAAAAGACTCCACCTCTCACTCCTGCTTTAAAACTGCTCAGGAAAGGAAAAGCTACATCTACCCGTGCATCGATAAGGTTTGCGCTTACCCCGTCATAATCTATGTGAGGACCGTATTTAGTTGTAAATCTGTTGTAGCGGACATTACCGGAGTAATTGATACCATCTTCCGATTCTTT
>DQAM01000050.1 GCA_003523545.1 Dysgonomonas sp. | reverse complement strand
ACCTGTGTGTCTATCCGTATTCTTTCGGGCGAACACACAGGTTCGCCCCTACGTTTTATTTCGCTTCCACCGTTTTTACATTATCCATAAAATTATTTCCCCAAACCACTTTGCTGTTCTTAATTTTAGAGAAAATATGGGTCGGAACAACAGGAAAACTATTTGTAATAAAGGCGTTTTCTATATTACTCAATTCAATCACAGGTTGGTCATTCAAAGGTTTTGCAGAACGCACATTGTCCAGAATAATATTCTTGGAGTCTTCAAACTGTATAGAAGCACCCTCTACTACAGCAAAATCCACATTACGGAATGTAATATTCGTTGCCGTTTTTCCTGTAAAACCTTCCTGTGCTACCATGTTGATATTCGTAAAAGAGAGATTATCGATAGGCATTTCCTCGATGCCTGTAATATAGCCGACTTTTTTCACATCATTTCCGGTAACATTGGCAATATGTATATTTCTGAAACAAGGGGTACGTTCCGTAACTGGCTCTTGTTTTGATTCTTTGTCATAAAATAAATCGAAGATGAAAGCATTCTTCTGGATATCATTCATGACAATATTATCGACACGGATTTCCTCCACAACGCCACCACGTCCGCGGGAAGCTTTCAGACGGATACCTGCGTCAGTACCATTGAATACGCAGTTAGAGATAGTTACTTTTTTCACTCCTCCCGACATTTCACTACCGATAACCACACCGCCATGTCCCGACAGCATTACACAATTGGTGATGGTGATATTTTCGCAAGGCCTGCCGTATTTTCGCCCGTCGCCGTCACGTCCCGATTTGATAGTGATGCAGTCGTCCCCCACACTGATAAAACAGTCCGAAATACGCACATTTTTACAGGAAGAAGGGTTTATACCATCGGTATTAGGTCCTTTCGGGTCTTTCGAAGGATTAGCGATTGTTACGCCGTGCACTACCAGATTATCACAAAATTCGGGATTGATAGTCCAGAAAGGGGAATTCTTTATAGTAACTCCTTCAATCCATATATTTTTACATTCGAAAAACTGAATGAATGGAGGACGGAAAAAACGTCTTTCTAAAGTAGGCAGGAAGTAATCTTCCACTTTCAAATCTTTGTTAGCCTCTTCCCATTGTCTTTGCAATGGAGTTATTTTATCTTCCGTGATTCTTCCTGTCGAACGCGCTTCATATATCAGAGGTAGGTCAAAATCCCACCACTTGAAGCCGTTACCGTCCAGAGTACCGCGACCTTTTATAGTCAGGTTTTCGGCTCCTTCGGCATGAATCAGAGGAGAAAAGGTTTTCATCACTATCCCTTCCCAACGTACCTTAATGAAAGGTAGATAATCTTCGAAATCATCGGAGAATTTTATAGTGGCTCCCGACTCGATATCGAGAGTAATATTGCTTTTCATCTTGATAGCTGCTGTCAGGTAATTACCCGCAGGGAAATAAATAGTTCCCCCGCCTTCGGCAGATGCCTGCTCGATAGCGCGGTTGATGATATCAGTACATTTTACTTTTCCTGTTACATCTGCACCCAATTCCTGTATATTGTAGGTTTTGGCTTGTAGAGAGTTTATACAGATTATTCCTAATATGGCTATAAATAAATTTTTCATGTCTTATAATTTAGCCCCCTTTTATTCCCCCCATAGGGGGAAATTTACTCCCCTCCTCGGAGGAGCAGGGGGGCGTTTTTATTGTATTAATAACGGATTCCATCCATCGCACCCCTTCATCGCATTTTCGATAGTGTATTCAGATGCTTCTTTTTGAGTCAGTATCTTTACCCATTTTACACGATTCGAAGTATTTGCGCCTTCTCCTTTATTATTATATTCCATATAACGGGCAGTTTTTTCGTTTTCTTCCTTGCCCCAATTATGCCATCCCTCGGGTTTGATTCCTTTCGGTAAGTTGCAATTCATAAACAAGGTCATTGCATAAGCACGCCAAGGCCTTCCCAAATACATGGCGTTTACATTATCTGCCAGTTTTATGTCGCAATTATTAAATATATATCCGTATTTTAAATTTTCGGGAGTGCTGGCCGCTGTGATGTAGGAATTTTTCTTGCAAAAGATTTCACACTTCTCAAACCATGCAGTCGAAGGTCCGAAAATAAAATCCGTTGTACCTTCGATATAACAATTTTCAAAATACTGACGACAGTCTGCACGTCCTGTGTAAATAGTATCCTGATTCCCTAAAAAACGGCAATCCCTGAAAATAATACGGTCACCCTCAATATGGCAGGCAACCGCCTGTCCCAGTTGAGCCGCAGAATTTTCGATAGTAAGATTTTCTATGATGATATCATTTCCCTGAATCAGAAAAGAATAAGTTTTGAAGGTACCCATCTTATCAATATTTGCATGGTCGTCATAATTGATGATGGTTTTGTATTTATCCTCACCAATCAGTTTTACATTGTTAAGGTGAGTATGAAGAATCAGTTTTTCTTTGTAGACACCGTTTTTGATAAATATGGTCACCTGTCCTTTCGGGTCGAAGGCGCGCACCATATCGAGTGCCTCCTGAATATTGCGGTAATCACCCGTTCCGTTGCGGTCTACAATAACATCGTATTCTTTTTCCTGAGCCGAGAGTCCAAAAGATACAAATAATATACAGAGTAAAATAAATTTCTTCATACTACTATTATTATTTAAGATTTAAGGTAAAGGATATAGAGAAATACAACTATATCCTTTACAATATTTTATAAATTAGTAACCCGGATTTTGTTGAACATCAGCGTGATTCAAATCGATAGCATCACGAGGAATAGGACGAAGTATTTTATTCTGTCCGTCTGTTCCTTTGAAGAAATCTTCTCCTGTAATCTCAGGGTTATATTTCACGCAATATTCGATCAGTTTTCCTGTACGTTTCAAGTCCATCCAACGGTGATACTCTCCGGCAAGTTCCCTTCCTCTTTCATCGAGGATGAAATCGATGGACAAATCGGATTCCGATATCTGCAAGTCATATCCGGGAAGCGCAGCACGTCTGCGTACTTCATTGATGCGTTCGAGAGCTTTGCCTGAATTTCCGGCTTTGAAATATGCTTCTGCAGCTACAAGGTAAGTTTCACCTACACGTGCTAATACAACATCCCTAGTACTACTATTGGTGCTGAACAGAGAAGCCGGGTCGTCGAATTTACGAACACTCGCTACCCCATAAACATCTCCTCCCATAGCAGCATTATATGTAGTAGGTTTGCCTGTAGCAGTCAATGTTTGTTCCTGCATAGGAATAATGATGGTTTTAGCTCGTGTCGAATTTGCCGCACGCCAAGCCGCTGTATCGGCAACTTCCCA
>DQAM01000142.1 GCA_003523545.1 Dysgonomonas sp. | reverse complement strand
GGACAAATGCCCCAGAATATGGATTGGCTAAAAAAGGTGTTATCTGCCTGCAAGACCACGGCTCACCTGCTTCGTTCCGTAATATTAAACTGAAAGAACTTCCCCGTAAAACCAAAGAGGTAAATTTATTTAACGGCAAAGACCTCCACGGTTGGGAAGCTTACGGAACAGAAAAATGGTATGTAGAAGATGGTCTATTAGTGTGTGAAAGCGGACCAGACAAACAATACGGATATTTAGCTACCCGCGAATATTATGACGATTTCGACCTGACTGTTGAATTCAAGCAAGAAGCTGACGGAAACTCAGGAGTATTTATCCGTTCATTTATTGAAGAAGGCGTTAAAGTAAACGGATGGCAGGTCGAAGTAGCTCCTAAAGGACACGGAACAGGCGGTATTTACGAATCTTACGGAAGAGGATGGTTAATCCAGATACCAAAAGAAAAAGAAGAATTCCTGAAAGTCGGAGACTGGAACACAATGCGTATCCTAGTTCAAGGAGACAAAGTAACAACATGGCTCAACGGTGAACAAATGGTCGATTTCCAGGATGAAAAAATAGGAAAAGGCCAGGGACGTATCGCTCTCCAAATTCATGACGGTGGCGGTATAAAAGTGCTGTGGCGCAATCTTAAGTTAAAAACTTTGTAATATAAAAGATATTCCGTTAAATTGCTTGCAATTACTTGTTATAGGTAAATTGCAGGCAATTTTTTTTATTTGTAAGTTTAATAGTACCTCCTAAAAATTTAACAATAGATATTGCGCTTATAATCAAATCATTATAATTTAATAAAATATTAAAGATTAGATTATTGTTAATATATTTCTATTTTTGTAATAAATAACGGGTGCGAAAACTCAACAGCTATCTATTAAATGGAGAAATTTTTTACAAGAAAAGGTTTTAGTATCTTCGTTCTATTGGTCGATTTAGTTATCATCTATCTATCTACATACCTTGCTTATCTGTATTTTAAGGATTCGTTGGCTGCATACGATCAGAACTTATATTCTATCGTATCCATGACACCATATATCGGATTATTTTATTTGATTATAGCCCACGTTTTCGAATTGGATAAGCCCAAAGAATTTACTTTCTTCGGCGTTTCTTATGCAGTAGTAGTATCCATATTGTGCTTATTCATGCTGACCATGGCTATGAGCTTTTTGACTCGCCGGCTGGCTTATCCGCGAAGTATATTGATTGTAAGTTCCGTTCTTCAAATCATACTATTAACACCCTGGCATTTGTTTGTAAATAAAAAGTATTTAAAAAGCAATGTCAGCAAAACGGTGTTGGTAATAGGTCATAACAAAGCGAAAGAACTGGCCAGGAAGCTGCTCAATTCAAAGACTTTATGGTCAAATGTAAAAAAGATATGCAGCCCGAATTTACCCCATCTTCATGAATTGATTGAAAGATATAATATAGCATTCCTGGCTGATGATGTAAATGAAGAAACCAAGCAGGAAATTGCCGAATATTGTGCCCAAAGCAACAAAGAATTTTACTACGAACCTAAATTCAAAGAGATATTCTTGTTCAATGCCAATTTTGTTCAAATAGAAGATACGCCTGTACTGAGGACAAGACCGTTTGAGGTAAATGCAAGTACCGATTTTCTGAAAAGAATAATGGATATCGGCCTCAGTCTGATTGCGATGGTAGTATTTGCCATTCCCGCGCTTTTCGTGGCTATTTCCTTAAAGATGGGTGGCGGAAGCGTACTTTATAAACAGGAGCGGGTAACCAAAGGCGGGAAAGTTTTTTTCATATACAAATTCAGGACTATGATTGAAAATGCCGAAGCGAAGTCCGGTCCTGTTTTGGCGCAAAATTCGGATAACAGGATAACTAGGTTAGGTAATTTCCTGCGGACTACACGCCTGGATGAAGTCCCTCAGTTATACAATATACTCAGAGGTGAAATGAGTATTGTGGGTCCGCGTCCCGAACGTCCCTATTTTGTAGAAATATTCAGTAAAGAGATACCGGAGTACCATCTAAGGCACAAAGTGAAGGCCGGATTAACCGGATTGGCCCAGGTACAGGGAAAATATAACACTTCGGTCAAAGACAAACTTAAATATGATTTGTTATATATAAACGGTTATTCTTTTGCCCTGGATATCAAACTGATTATGCAGACCCTTACTATTCTTTTGAAGAAGAGCAGTACGGAAGGTTTGAAGGATTGGAATAATTACGATGAATTAATAGAGCTACTTACTGAAAAAGAGGAATGATAAAATGAGTGATTTTTCTAAACTTATAACAAAACGACGCAGTATAAGAAAATTTACTGATGAAGCCATAAAGCCCCAAGAGGTTGAATTAATACTAAAAGCCGGATTAAAAGCCCCTTCATCCAAAAACGGAAAATCCTGGCATTTTATTGCCGTAGAAGATAAGGGAGTTCTGGAAAAGTTGTCCGCCAGTAAGAAGGGAACTGCCAAAATGATTGCAGGATGTCCGCTGGCTATTGTGGTTACCGCTGATCCTTTTATCAGTACGGCATGGGTTGAAGACGCTTCGATAGCTGCGATTATGATGCAGTTACAAGCGGAAGATTTGAATATCGGAAGCTGCTGGGTTCAGATACGCGACAGGCTTACTGAAGACGGTGCATCTTCCGAAGAATACATAAAAGAGATACTGGATATTCCTATGCAGCTTCAGGTTCTTTGTGTGATTGCGCTGGGTTATAAAGCACAAGATAAATCACCAGCCGATGACGATAAACTGGAATGGGATAAAGTACATATCGGCAAATACTGATTACTATGGCGAAATCGAACAGCAACAGGCTTTCTTATGGATTGATTATTCTAGTAGTCGGTATAATTTATCTTCTGAGTAAAACCGGAATACTGATGAATATTCCTTATGCGGAACGATTGATGAATGTAGGCACATTTTTCCTGATTGCAGGAATAATATTCCTGCTGACTAAAGCCGAAAAAACGATGGGAATTATTTTCACAGGAATAGGGCTGATAATGAATTTCGATTTTTTTTTCGGATGGCTCCGGAATTATTCTTCCCTTATTGTCCCTGTAGCATTGATAGCAATCGGATTGGGAATGGTCATCACTTCAAGAAGATAAACAGATGAAAACAGTCTTTATTGGTGCTGGACGTTTAGCTGTAAATCTGGCAGAGGAGTTATATAATAAATCAACAAATATTGTACAGGTATACAGCAGGACTATTGAGTCTGCTAAAATTCTTGCGGAAAAAGTCAACTCCTCCTTTACGAATGATATTCGTGAGATAAATAAAGATGCAGACCTTTACATTTTTTCCATAAAAGATTCTGTAGTTGGAGATATCATTAAGGAAATGCCCGCTAATAAAGGGATATGGGTACACACTTCCGGAAGCCTTCCGATGTCAATCTTCGAAGGATACACTTCCAGGTATGGTGTAATATATCCATTTCAGACTTTCAGTAAAGACAGGAAAGTAAATTTTAAAGAAATTCCTATCTTTTTAGAATCTAATAATGAGGAAGACCGCAATCTATTACAAGATATATCCGGAAGAATAAGCGATAAAGTATATAATCTATCTTCCGAAAAAAGGCAATATGTACATCTTACAGGAGTATTTGCTTGTAATTTTGTAAATCATATGTATGCTGTTTCTGAAAAAATACTTCAAAAAGAAGGTATTCCCTATGATGCGATACTTCCTCTTATTGATGAAACGGCAGCTAAGGTTCATGTTTTATCTCCCGAAGATGCCCAAACCGGGCCTGCTGTACGCTATGATGAAAATATAATCAATAAGCATCTGGAGTTGTTGGATGATCCTGCTTTGAAGTCCATATATAGTTTAATCAGCGAGAATATTCATAATTATTCAATAAACAAAATATAATGAGTTCAATAAACTACGATTTAACAAAGATAAAAGCATTTATATTTGACGTTGACGGAGTCTTATCTCCTGATAGCATTCCTTTAGCTCTTACGGGTGAACCGATGAGAATGGTAAATATTAAAGATGGTTTTGCCATGAATCTCGCATGTAAACACGGATACGGTATAGCAATTATCACAGGTGGAGATACCGAAGCTGTGCAGAAACGATTCAGCCGTTTGGGAATCAAACATATTTACATGAAATCGTCTGTTAAGATAAAGGATTTCAACGATTATATAGACGAGACGGGATACAAACCAGAAGAAATAATCTACTGCGGTGACGATTTGCCTGATTATCCTGTAATGAAGCTGGTCGGCCTGCCTGTGGCACCTGCCGATGCGGCTCCTGAGATAAAAGAAATAGCTAAATATATTTCACACAAAAAAGGCGGGGAAGGTGTTGCCCGCGACGTGATCGAACAGGTAATGAAAGCTCAGGGCAAATGGATAAGCGACGTTGCTTTCGGATGGTAATACTTTCAATGAAAAAATGAAAGCCCGGATAATTTTTTATTCGGGCTTCTTCATTATTCAGATTGTATTTTACGCTAATTTCTTACTCCGGCAATACGAACGGTAACCGTATATTGTTACAACTACAAAACAGATCAATGGTAGTACAAAAGAAATATTTACCGCCGGAAAATTACCGATTGTACCTAAATCAATTATACTGGCCTGCAGCGGAGGCAGCACAGAACCACCCAGAATAGCCATAATCAATCCGGCTGCACCGAATTTGGCATCTTCTCCCAATCCTTCGAGCGCAATTCCGTATATTGTCGGGAACATCAAGGACATACAGGCCGATACGCCTACCAGGCAATACATTCCTTTCACATCCTGAAACCCTATTACACCTATAGTAAATACACCTGCTGCAATTGCCAATATGGCCAGTAATTTTCCCGGATTGATATAACGTAAAAGGAAGGTACATATAAAACGGCTGACACAAAAAATGATCATCGCTACAATATTATATTTCTGTGACAATACCTCTGCATCTTTTTCAGACATACCTGTTTCCATAAATATACGTGTACCATATTGTATGATAAATGTCCAGCACATAATCTGTACTCCTACATAAAAAAACTGTGCAATCACACCTTCCCGGTATTTAGGTATTGAAAAGATCCGTTTTAAAGTAGGGATGAAATTTATTTCGTGCGACTTATCTGCATTTTTAGGCATCTTTGTAAACCGTATTATTAAAAACATAGCAAGAATAACAAGTCCAATTATAAGATAAGGTGTTATCAATACATTTAAGTCATATTCTTTTATGGCGGCAAATTCTGCATCATTTAAAGCCGCTCTTTGAACGGTATCCATCGGATCCAGACGAGCCTGTATAAAGTTCATAGCCACAAACATACCCAAAAGCGACCCCATCGGATTAAATGACTGGGCAAAATTGAGACGCCGGGTGGCAGTTTCTTCCGGCCCCATGGATAATATATAAGGATTGGCACTGGTTTCGAGAAAAGATAAACCACATGTAAGAATAAAGTAAGCAAATAAGAACGGATAATATTCTCCGGTCATTTTTGCAGGAAAAAACAGAAATGCCCCCACAGCATACAGACCTAAGCCTAATAAGATTCCGGCTTTATATGAATATTTTCGTATAAACATAGCAGCCGGAAATGCCATGGCAAAGTATCCTCCGTAGAATGCTACCTGCACGAGGGCGCCATCCGTTACGCTCATACGGAATATTTTTGAAAATGCTTTTACCATAGGGTTTGTAATATCGTTTGCAAATCCCCAAAGAGCAAAACATGCTGTAATTAAAATAAAGGGTATAAGGTAACTTTTTCCATTGTTACCTCCTAGCAATGATTTTTTCTCCATCTTGTTTTTTCTGGTTTATATTTGATTCAGGTTCTATTAATTTCAGGTTAAATACAAGACAAATATACTATCTATTTTTCTAAAAAAAAGCCGCAGAATAAATAAATCCTGCGGCTTAAATATCAATTGTTATATTTTTTTCAATTAAGGCATCCTCTGATACGGTCTTCAAATGCCGAGAGGGCAGACTTTGCTCCTTCTCCCATTGCTATAATGATTTGCTTATAAGGAACAGTTGTTACATCACCAGCTGCATAAATGCCCGGAACGTTTGTCCTGCAATGGGCATCTACCTGTATTTCCCCGAAACGGTTTACTTCTACCACTTCTTTGAATACAGAACTATTTGCCGCCAGTCCTATTTGTACAAAAATACCATCCAGTTCTACAAGCCTTTCTTCTTCGGTATTTCTGTCTTTAACACGGATTCCGGTTACTTTCTCACCGTTGCCCACCACTTCGGTAGTCTGCGAACTAACATGAATTTCTATATTGGAAATGCTTCTTGCTTTTTCCTGCAAAACTTTGTCTGCTTTCAATTCATCTAAAAATTCAAATACGGTTACTTTCGAACAGATTCCGGACAAATCGATAGCGGCTTCAATTCCCGAGTTGCCACCACCCACGACTGCGACATGTTTTCCTTTATAAAAAGGACCGTCGCAATGAGGACAGAATGCAACCCCTTTGCCGATATATTGCGACTCCCCGTCAACGTTTAATCTGCGCCAGCTAGCCCCTGTAGCTATAATAAGTGCAGGTGCGATAAATTTTTCTCCACCTGTTACCGATACTATTTTTTCTATTCCGGTAGATTCGACATTCTCTACCGAGCGATGCTCAAAAATATCTATGGAGTAATCCTTTATATGCAGTCTGAGGTTATTTGCCAATTCTTCACCTGTCGTCTTGGGTACCGAAATCAAGTTTTCTATTCCGACTGTTTCTTTTACCTGGCCTCCTATGCGTTCTGCGAGTAAAGCGACATTAAGTCCTTTGCGGGCAGAATAAATAGCGGCTGCGGAACCTGCCGGACCACCGCCAACTACTATTACATCGTAATTCTTTACAACCGGTCCACCCTGATTTTCATTGGTACCGTATTTTTCTTCAAGTTTGGTCAATAACTCTCCAAACTCGCCACGTCCTACATGCAATAATTTGCCATCAGCGAATACCGCAGGTACTCCCTGCAATTTAAGGGCATCTACTTCTTCCTGATAAAGCGCTCCGTCTACCATCTCATGAGTAATTTCCGGATTGGAAATAGCCATAATATTGAGAGCCTGCACTACATCGGGACAATTGGTGCATGTCAGAGAAACGTATGTAGTAAGGCGGATAGGGCCTTTCAATGCTTTCACGCGGTTCATTATGAATTCGTCCGGTATATTCTTACCCTTCCCGTCACTATTCAATATAGCCAGCAGCAGAGACGTAAACTCATGACCGTTTGGAATTCCACGGAATTTAACACCTGTATTCACACCGTCTTTCAATATATCGAATGCAAGAGCATCACCATTGTTTACCCGGTTGTTTACTTTAGCCGAAGTAGAGGCAACATCTTCCAGAAGCTCTATCAACTCATTACGGCTCTCGTGATTTTCCGAGACAAATATATCGAATGTATATTCAGATTTCAGTTCAGCAAAAAGAGCTTTTAACTGGTCTTTTAATGAAGTATCTAACATATTATTTTATTCCTTCGTTTGTTGTTTCATAATTTAGATATACAAAAAAACCGGCATTACAGCCGGTTTCTTATATTATATACTGATTAAATCTTACCGACTAAATCGATACTCGGCTTAAGAGTTTCTTCACCCTTTTTCCATTTAGCAGGGCAAACTTCTCCGTCGTGAGTAGCGACAAACTGAGCAGCTTCTACTTTACGAACCAGTTCGTCCGCATTACGTCCTATTCCGTTATCGTGGATTTCAGCGATTTTGATCTGTCCTTCAGGATTGATTACAAATGTTCCCCTGTATGCGCGTCCTTCTTCTTCAATCATTACACCGAATGCACGGCTCAAAGCGCCTGTCGAATCAGCCAGCATAGGATATTGTATCTTGCGGATACTATCCGATGCATCGTGCCATGCTTTGTGCACAAAGTGAGAGTCGGTACTTACAGAATATACTTCAACGCCCAGAGATTTCAGATAATCGTATTTATCAGCTACGTCTACAAGTTCGGTAGGACATACGAATGTAAAGTCGGCAGGATAGAAAAAGAAGATAGCCCATTTGCCTAAAACATCTTTATCTGTTACAGTTTTGAATTTACCATTGTGATAAGCTTCAACTTTGAATTCCGGTAGTTGTGAATTAATAATTGGTTGCATAATTATTTATATTTTTATGTTGTTAATAGATTTCATTTTTGCATTACAAATGTACATAGTTTTTATTTATGAGAAAAGTTTTTCTGATAGAAAAAAACTATATAGCTATCGAAAATGTTAATTAACTATGCGGGATTAATTGAAAATATTTTAAATCAATTACTTAACACAATAATTTAAATAAATTTCGCGCAAATAATATTTTATTTATTTACGAGTAATTTTAAATGCTTAATTTTACTGTTTCTTATTTACACAGTATATATATGAACAAAAAAGATTTAAGGATTGTTTTCATGGGTACGCCCGATTTTGCCGTGGCCAGCCTTAAAAATCTTGTAGATAACAATTATACTATTGCCGGAGTTATTACTATGCCCGATAAACCGGCAGGCAGAGGACATAAATTACAATATTCGGCTGTCAAGCAGTATGCTCTGGACAATAACCTACCCTTATTACAACCCGAAAAGCTGAAGGATGAATCTTTTCTCGAATCCTTAAAGTCGTGGAAGGCAGATTTACAGATAGTTGTAGCTTTCCGGATGCTTCCGGAAGTGGTGTGGAATATGCCCCGATTTGGGACATTCAATCTTCATGCTTCGCTTCTTCCCCAATATAGAGGTGCTGCGCCTATTAATTGGGCCATAATAAACGGGGAAAAAGAAACGGGAGTAACTACTTTTTTCCTCACTCACGAAATAGATACGGGTAAAATTATTTTACAGAAAAAAGTTCCTATTATGGAAGAAGATAATGCAGGGATTATCCATGACAAACTCATGAATATAGGTGCCGGCCTGGTATGCAAAACAGTTGATCTATTGCTTGAGAATAAGATAGACGGTATACCTCAAGACAATCTTATTTCTGATGAAAACGAATTAAAACCCGCTCCCAAGATATTTAAAGAAACATGCAAAATCGATTGGAATAAATCATCGGCAAGTATACATAACCTCATACGGGGACTATCGCCCCACCCTG
>DQAM01000140.1 GCA_003523545.1 Dysgonomonas sp. | reverse complement strand
TCTTGTTCCTTAAAGTCTTTGTAACGAGTATCTTTTTTGTCTTTTTTAGCTGCATCTATCCGGGTCTGCAAATACTCGGGAGTAGCGAAACCCAAAGCCCTCAGCAATTGTTTTCCCCTGATTCCACATCCTATGATACCCAGCCTTATCAGTTCGCCCCCGGGCTGCAGTTCTGCAATCTTCGCACTTTCTTTACTCAGGCTGAATACATCGCTTACGTCTCGCTGCGACTTGTCGAATTTCTGCTTTTTATATATCCCGTAAGCCATAGCCCCCACTACCGGCACGGTAACTAATGCCTTGAGCATATCGCGCCGACCTTGCGATTCGGGATGATTATCTTTCGCTTTATTTATGTTTTTATCGCCAGATTTATTACTCTCTTGAGAATTCATTATGCTTTCTTACTTATACGGTTTGTTAATCGGGAAATGTACCTGTCCAGTCCTATTATCCGGGATGTCGGGAAGTAGATAAGTACCATAAGCGCACCCATTTCTATTACATTTTTATCGATCCACAGGTATGAACCTTCGGTAGGCATCATATAATCCGAACCTATATAAGGCGGATGCGAAAGATAATAAAGCAATAGGAAAACAATGCCCCCGGCAGATGCTATACGTGCAAAACTGCCTAATATAAGGCACAACCCGATCAGTGTCAGCCCGTATACATTAATAATATTAGAGATATCCAATAATGTAGAATTCTGGGCTATCCCGTGAAACATATCCGCAAGGAAACCCTGAGAATCCATGAGGTAAGGATAAGCCGTCCAGCTTGGACTTATTAGTTTTACCAGTCCCTCGTACAGGAAATGCCAGCCGATAAGAAGCCGAAGGATAACCAGCCAAAAGGTCTGGGAGCGTGAATACGATGTGGAAATAGTCATTTTAAGAATGAGAGTTATTTTATTTGCTTATTGTTATTCACAGTTCAGACCCGCAGAAATCTACGGATCTGAACCACAATAACATATTGATTAGTTTTCTTTAATCTAAGACTTTAACTTTTATATTGCGGAACCATACATCATCACCATGATCTTGTAATCCGATGTAGCCTTGACGTTCAGAACCTCCTACATTATTCAGTAATTCGAAAGCCAAAGGCCATTTTTCCTCACTAAATTTGCTTGCCTGGAGCATGTCTGTCCATTGCTGTGTCCATAAATGGTATTCGAGCACATTCTCATCGTTCTGTCCATGAACTACAGTTCCTTTATATACCATTATCTTAGCTTTGTTCCATTCGCCGAAAGGCTTGGCATTCTGAGGCTTGGCAGGAATCATATCATAAAGCGACATAGATTTACGATTGCCGTCCACACCCAGCTTTGCATCCGGATGGTTTTCATTATCAAGTACCTGAGCCTCAGGCGAAGAAATATAAATAGGCTCCAGCCTCATTTCTCCGGTTTTAGGATCTTTAGCCATTACTTCCTGAGCCAGATAGAAAATACCGGAATTTCCTCCTTTAGATACTTTATATTCCAGTTCCAGTTCAAAGTTCTTGAATTTATGAGCGAAAATAATATCTCCGCCGCTCCCGTCCTGGGCTTCTCCGCCACCTGATCCGCTAAATTTAATAGCTCCGTTGTCGATCGTCCACCTACTTGGTATTTCATCTTTACCATATCCACGCCATCCGTCCATGGATTTCCCATCAAAAATGATGATATAACCATCCTTATCTGTCTGGTATTTAGAAAGGTCTACCTGAGGCTTATCCAGCACTTCATATTCCGGGATTTTAGCGGTTTCTGTTTCCGTCTCGGTTTTAGCTTCTTCGGTTTTCTTCTCATTTGAGGACGTTCCACCTCCGCAGGCTACAAATGCACCTGCTATCATGAAACATCCTATACCATAAAATATTTTTTTCATTTTCCTTTTATTTTAATTAGTTAAAATACAATCCTCAATTATCTCGGCATATCGGGCAGTTTCCAACCCGTGCGGTATGTATGCTTGATAAGTTCCTGCGCAAATGCCTGGGCATTGAACGGCTCTGTTTTTGTCTTATCGAAAGAAGGATGTCCGTCTTTAATAGTAAACCCGTCTTTGATGACAGTCTCTATCATAGCATTGGGGTCTATGTTGGTGAAACGCATGTTTTCACCGTCCCATTCGAGTACCTGGTTCAACGCCTGTAATCTAACGGCAAGCACACCCATAACCACCATTTCGTTGAAAGGACCTGCTTCGCTGAAAGGAGAGGCTGTTTCGATACGGCTTCCTGCGCTTTCTTTACAAGCACGTACCCAATCCATTTCGTGCGTCGTAGTTACTTCCCTCAAAACTTTCGGCGCATTAGGCGTACGTCCCGACAATAACCATGGATCTTTTCCGTAAGAACCGCAGATCAACGTATCTTTTGTTCCGTGGAAGATTACGCCGCCACCCGAATCATTCATATCTTTATTAGCAGGGAATCCTTCAGGGCGCATAGGTTTCAGTCCTCCGTCATACCAAATTACATCCACTTCGGGCATCGCTACTTTAGGCATATTGTCGCGCGCAGGGAATGTAAACTTCACAGTCTGGGCTACCGGAGCACAATCTGTTAGCAGCAATGTAGAGCTGCCTTGTACCTTAGTCGGATAACCTAATTTAAGTCCTTTAAATACAGGGTGGAGGATATGACAAGCCATGTCTCCCAGTGCTCCCGTTCCGAAATCCCACCATCCGCGCCAGTTCCAAGGCGTATAGATAGAATTGTATTCACGGAATTTTGCAGGCCCTATAAACAGGTCCCAATTGAGAGTCTTAGGTACTTTTTCCACTTTATCGGGTACATTCAGTCCCTGGGGCCATATTGGGCGGTCGGTGAAAGCCTCCACTTTGGTGATTTCGCCTATTTCCCCGTTCCATATCCATTCGCATACTTTACGTACCCCTTCTCCGGATGCTCCCTGGTTACCCATCTGGGTAGCCACTTTGTATTTGTCTGCGAGTTTTGTAAGCAGCCGTGATTCATACACTGTATGTGTCAAAGGTTTTTCAACATAAACGTGCTTTCCCATTGTCATAGCTTCGGCAGCTACTATAGCATGGGTATGGTCTGCTGTGGCTACCATCACCGCATCAGCCGAATCACCTAGTTCTTCGAACATTTTGCGGTAATCCTGATACTTTTTAGCTTGTGCATAATGTTTGAATACTCCTTCACTGTATTTCCAGTCTACATCGGCCAATCCGATGATATTCTGGCTTTCCATGTTTTTGAGGACGCCGAATCCGCGTCCGCCTACACCTACACCGAGAATGTTAAGTTTGTCGCTGGGGGCTACATGGCCGAATTTCATTCCCAATACCGTACTGGGAACCACCGTTAAACCGGCGACAGCCGTAGCTCCTGTTCTGAGGAACTTTCTCCTCGTCATGCCTGATGCCATAATTTTTCTTTTTTGTAGATTAATAAATATGTTTTTAGGTATCTTATATTTTCTACGGGAACATCTTCCCCTTGTTTTTCAGTATATCGACCCGATTATTTTCCTTGGAAATATAACAATATCCATGATTATGAAATTAAAACAGAACCATAAATAATTTTTGTTAAATTCATAAATAAAAGTGTAATCACCTTCAATATTCCCAAACTGTAAATTTGGATACATATTTAAGAAAAAATAGTAGAATATGCAAAGCAAAAGATTAACAAATTGGATAATTGTCATTTTTTAATTGAATTAAACAATAATTAAATTCTGGGTTCTCCTATTTCGCGCATTTTTACTCTTCACAAAATTCATTACTTTTGAAATGTAAACCGGATAAATAATAAATATTAAGATAAATCTGTTAATACTGAATGAATCCTGAAGAAAGAAGCAAAATTATCAGCCTTATAAACCAGGAAGTTATTCCGGCTATCGGATGTACTGAACCTATCGCTGTGGCATTATGTGTATCGAAGGCTGCAGAAACTCTCGGAAGCATCCCTGAAAGAATAGAAGTCCGGTTAAGTGCGAATGTTTTAAAAAACGCAATGGGGGTTGGTATACCGGGCACCGGGATGATCGGCCTTCCTATCGCAATAGCGTTAGGCGCAATATGCGGTAAATCCGACTATAACCTGGAAGTATTGAAAGACCTTACACCGGCTGATGTGGAAGAAGGCAGGAAGTGGATCGAACAAGAGAAAATACATATTGCGCTTAAAAAAGATATCAGCGAAAAATTGTATATCGAGGCTGTATGCTTTTCGGGAGAAGATAAAGCTGTTGTCATAATAGCAGGCGGCCATAAGCATTATGCCTACATTGCCCGGAATGAAGAAATATTACTTATAGCCCCTCCGGACGAAGGAGAGAATCAAAGCCGGGATAACGAAATCCTCTGCCTGTCGATGCGCAAAGTATACGATTTTGCAATGGAAACTCCCGTCGATGAGATAAAGTTCATACTGGAGGCCGGGCGGATGAATAAAGCCGCCGCTGAAAAATCTTTCATTGGTGATTACGGACACAACCTTGGACGTATATTACTAGGGGATACCGAACGTAAAATCATCGGCGACAATACTTTTGCTCATATACTCTCCTATACCTCTGCTGCATGCGATGCACGCATGGCAGGTGCGATGATACCCGTCATGACAAACTCCGGAAGCGGCAATCAGGGAATTTCAGCAACGCTTCCTGTTATGATTTACGCCGAAGAAAACGAAAAAACCGAAGAAGAGCTGATCCGGGCACTTACCCTTAGCAACCTGCTGGTAATATATATCAAACAAAGCCTGGGAAGATTATCTGCTTTGTGCGGTTGTGTGGTGGCTGCGACAGGATCAAGCTGCGGGATAACCTATCTTATGGGTGGATGTTACGAGCAAATATGTTATGCGGTTAAAAACATGATCGCCAACCTTACCGGAATGATTTGTGACGGAGCAAAACCCAGTTGCGCCATGAAGGTTACCAGCGGGGCATCCACAGCAGTCCTTTCGGCTATGCTGGCTATGGAGCAAAAATGCGTTACTTCCGTAGAAGGGATAATAGATGAGGATGTAGATCAATGTATACGAAACCTGACCGATATAGGCGCGCGCGGGATGTGCCAGACCGACGAACTGGTTCTCGATATTATGATCAATAAGAAAAACTAACCGGGAAGAGCATCTTTATCGTTGCTGAGAAAGTACATATCGTAACCTTCGGCCCAGAAATCTTTTTTAACCTCACGCAATATGAGGCCGCATTTCTCATAAAAAGGATATACAAACTGGGAAGTACGCACGGAGATAGTTTTCACAGTTTCGATTTCTTTTATCCTTTGTATTCTGAACTTAGTGAGATTAGTGCCCAAGCCTTTTCCCTGATAACCGGGATGTATTATATCCCACGAAAGTGCCGCCCTGATACCGCCGTCCAATAAGTTGAAACCACCGCAGGCAACCACATTATTATCAATTTCTATTACATAGTAATGCTCAATTTCTTCCTCCAGATAATGTTTTAAATCCTCTTCTTCATCGGGGGAGAAATAAGCAGGAGTATTCAAGCGTAATATATCTATTACAGCGTCTTTATCCTTTTGATTATATTCGCGTATTTTCATTACAGTTTAATTGCATAAGGTGTTATATGAACGAATAAGTTCTTCGGGTTGACACACAGGTCAACCACTACACTATATTTCTAACGGGTAAGTTTAGAACTTACCCCTACTAGATTTTAGAATATCATCTATTTTATGCAAATATACTTTTTAAAAGTATTTTTTTACTGATTTATAATATATTTGTAACCGGATAATTACAAGGATAGAATACCCTCCGTATGCTGAAAATATTACTCAATAACCGCTTCATCGGCCTGCTTATCCTGATCAATACTATGACAACCATATTGTTATCGTTTGATCTGTCATATGGTATTTTCCTTCAGACTATCGATAATGTTATCACTATTATATTTCTGATCGAAATCCTCTACAAAATATATTTCTACGGCAGGGATTTTTTTAAAAGCACAGGAAATATTTTAGATATGATACTGGTTTTTCTGGCATCCATACCGCTTATTCTAACCATAACCAGCCCCGAATATACCAACGACCTTAACTACCTGCTTCTTTTCAGGGTGTTCAAGCTGTTCAAATTCATCCGCTTCGGCAAATTCATCCCTAACTTTTCACGGTTGCTCCGCGACTTCGGCAGGGCAGTAAGAGCCTCTCTCAGCCTGATAGTAGGGGCTGGAATTATGATGATTATTGCCAGCACTATCCTTACTTATATTTTTAAAGACGCTTATCCGCAGTTTTTCGGCAATCCGTTCGAATCGGCCTATACCGTTTTCCGCCTGCTTACCATCGAAGGATGGTACGAAATCCCTGATACCATGGCAGCAGACCTGCCTTATTTATCTTCTGCCCTGATACGTTTCTTTTTCTCGTTGTTTGTATTTGTAGGAGGAATGCTGGGCATGTCGTTTTTTACATCGCTTATTGTAGACGAACTCGTATCAGACAACAATAAAGACCTGGTGAATAAAATCCAAAGCCTGGAAAATAAGATAGATGAACTGCATCACCTATTGGTAAAGAAAGAAAAACAAGACTAATAATATATTTATCTTTGTTTGTCACTAAAAATACCCTTACAATTCGGATTATATTCTTTATTGACCAACAATACAAGTGTTTCTTCAAACGTTGCGGCTAATGCAATAGCTATTATAACAATTCCGACTATTACCGAAATAGCAGGAAACAATATATAAACCGGTAACATACAATATACGAGTAACCCCGACAATTTATTTCCTATCGTATGGAGCATTCCCCATTGATGAAATTTAATTTTAGTTATAATTATGTTTAATAATTTAAGAATGAAAACAAAAATAACAAGACAAAACACTATAATACTATCCATCAATACTGTATGAGTAAAAAAGATGATAGTTATCAATAAATAAAAAATAAAATCACCCATACTATCCAGTTTCGCACCCAAAGTTGATTCCACTTTCCAACGTCGGGCTATAAACCCATCCGCAACATCGCTTATTCCGCAATAAAGATATAAGCTTGTAAAGAGTATCGGATAATTTCCAAGAAAAAACAAAAAAACACTCACAATAAGGCGACTAATAGAAAGAATATTAGGTAGATTTCTCACTTTATCCCTTATTTCTCTTCCCATTTTATCTTAAATATAATCTTATATAATTATCTTATTTGAGAATAACGGTTACTCCTTTTGCTCCATGGGCGCCAACAACCAAAGCCTGCTCAATGTCCGCAGTCTTGGATGGACCTGAGATAAAGACTCCAAAACCCTTATCATTGAATGAAATTTTTTCGTATGCCTCGTGCATATTGTTCACGATATTATTCTTATCCAGAATAATCACCAGATATTCCGTAATAAAATAAAGAACCTTCTGTTTTACATTTTGTGGTATCCATACGCATCCGTTTTCTGCCACACCGACCTCACCTTGTATGATTGCCAGGTCTGTACCGTTCAGGCCGCCCGGGTCGGATACATCATCAGGGTTGAATGTCGCCACACTTATATCCGGGAGATTTGATGCTATCCTCTTTGCTTCGGGGTACAATGCACGGATAATTTCGTTTACATCTTGTCCCGGGTCTAATTCAACAGCATCCCCGCCCACAGCTTTGCTAATCAGAATAAACTGCGATATCTTGTCCGGATATTGTATGCCTTCGATATCTATTTCGGGCATATCATACTGTACGCTGGTATGCCTCTTGATATTTTCCAATATATCTCTTTTACTATTATCCATCATTTATTGTTTTTACGTTGAACCTTTCCTTTCTTCCACATCTGCGTAAAAGATTCGCCCGAGAAACGGGGCAGTTCGCGGCCTTTACCCCATTCATTCAGTCCGTTGTAAATCATAAACCGGGGCATTATATTTGCTGCCGGAGCCATCTTGAGCGTATTATAATATATAGACGGATGAGTGAATAAGAACTTCATCCCGCCCGACATTAGCTTTTTCATCTTGTCTGCTTTTCCCAGCGAGTCCAGATTCTGACGCCACCGGTATATCTGGTCGGCCAGGTCTATCTTTACCGGACAAACGTTGTTACAGGAATAACACAGTGAACATGCAGAGACATTATCGTAATATCTTTCGGGAAATTTCAGCATACCCAGGTTGATACCTATCGGTCCCGGAATAAAATAAGTATAAGAATAACCGCCGCTCCTGCGATATACAGGACAGGTATTCATACAGGCGGCACAGCGGATACATTTCAGGGTTTGTATATGTTCGGGATTACTCAGAATCTCACTTCTTCCATTATCTACTAATACAATGTGCATTTCGCATCCTTCGCGGGGTTTGCGGAAATGCGAAGTATAGGAGGTCACTGGCTGTCCCGTAGCAGAACGGGCTAATAGACGGGTGTACACACTCAGGGATTTATGGTTAGGTACGAGTTTTTCAATACCCATCGACACGATATGCACTTTCGGAATGGAAGTACCCATGTCTGCATTACCCTCATTGGTACATACAACTACATCACCCGTTTCGGCCACACCGAAATTTGCTCCCGTCATGCCTACATCGGCAGTCAGGAACTCATTGCGAAGGTGGGCACGTGCCGCACGTGTCAGGTAAGTAGGGTCGCTGTTCCCTTTCTCGGTATGAAGTACCTCTTCGAAAAGTTTACCTACTGCTTCCCGCTTGATATGTATGGCCGGCATTACAATATGGCTGGGCGGCACACCCATAAACTGGATGATGCGTTCTCCCAGGTCGCTTTCGACTACATCTATACCTTTTTCGATCAGGTACGGATTCATATGGCACTCCTCGGTAAGCATGGATTTACTCTTTACGAGTTTCTTCGTATTATGCTTTTTGAGTATATCATATACTATTTCGTTATGCTCTTTGGCATCTTTGGCCCAATGCACAATAACTCCGTTGGCTTCCGCATTTTCGGCAAACTGCTGTATATACTTATGAAGATGCGTAATCGTATGCATCTTTATTTTATTTGCCAGTTCTCTCAGTTCTTCCCACTCGGGTACAGCCATAGCCATATTGTCCCTTTTGACGCGCACAAGCCAGAGTGTCTCGTTGTGCCATGACTCTTGTTCTTTATTTTCTATGAAACGTTCGGCCGCTTCGGCATGTTTTGTACTCATAATCCTGCAGCTAATATTTGAACAACATGTATAAATTTAACCGGGAGTTTTTCCCTTTCCACAATACCCTGCATATGCATGAGGCACGAACTGTCGGCTCCGGTAATATATTCGGCTCCGGTTGCCATATGATTTTTGATCTTATCCTGTCCTATACACACCGATACAGCCTGCTCTTCTACCGCAAACATTCCTCCGAATCCACAGCACTCGTCGAGTTTGCCGGGTTCCATCACTTCGATGCCTTCTACCAAAGAAAGCAAGTCTTTAACTTTAGAATAACGGGGTATGTTCAATTCGCTCGCCGATGAAAGGTGCAGTTCGCGTACACCATGACAGCTGTTATGTACACTGACCTTATGAGGAAACTTAGCCGGAAGTTTATCTACCTTCAATATATCGTGAAGAAACTCACAAAAGTCATACACCTTTCCGCTTGTATGGCTCTCGCGCCCTTCTTTACTTAATAACCGGGGATAGTTTAGCTTAACAAATGAACCGCAGCTGCCAGACGGCACAACGACGAATTCGTATTCAGCAAATTCCTTTTCGAAACTTTTTGCCAGAGGTATGGCTTCATCTTCAAAACCTGCGTTTGCCATGGGCTGTCCGCAACAGGTCTGATTTACCGGATAATCGACTTCGACTCCCAGATAATCAAGCAGCTTGTAACAAGCTACACCGATCTCAGGATAAATAGCATTGACATAGCAGGGAATAAATAGTCCTACTTTCATCTTTATAGATAATTTAGTTGTGTAGTTAACAATAATAAAAACCCAAAACTTTAAAATTTTGTTTTGGGTCTTTATCTAATATATAAAAATTTAACCTTTCGTTTCCAGGTAAACGACATGAGTCTGCAGGTATTCTTCCAGACCGTGCTTGCCGTCTGCACCGCCTATTCCGGACTTACGCCATCCAGCATGGAATCCCTGCATCGCCTCGAAGTTTTCGCGGTTGATGTAAGTTTCCCCGAATTTAAGAGCCCTTACCAGCTTGAATGCTGTATCCAGGTTCTGGGTATAAACAGATGAAGTGAGTCCGTATTCACAATCGTTTGCCCATGTAATAGCATCTTCTATATCGCTGAAATCAACCACAGGCAATACGGGCCCGAAAGTTTCTTCCTGAATGATATCCATTTTCTGCGTAGCTTCTGTTAATACAGTCGGTTCAAAGAAGTAGCCTTTATTACCTATACGGTTACCGCCATACAGCAGTTTAGCCCCCTGTTTAACGGCTTTCTCCACTTTTTCACTGACTGATTTAAGAGCATTTGCTTCTACCAGAGGCCCCATATCCAGATCGGCTATTTCGGAAGGATTTCCTACTTTCACCTGTTTCATGCCAGCTATCAGCTTTTCAAGGAAAGCTTCTTTTACTTTCTTATGCACATACACACGCTCCGCACAGTTGCATACCTGTCCTGTATTGATCACCCTTGAAGCTATAATAGATTTCACAGCCAGATCCAGATCAGCATCATCCATAACGATTGCCGGGGCTTTTCCTCCCAACTCGAGGGAAACTTTTGTGATGTTTGGCGCCGCCGCTGCCATGGTCTGCTGTCCTGCACCTACGCTTCCGGTCAGGCTGACCATACCCACCTTCGGATTAGCAGCCAGTTCGTTTCCGATTACCGACCCGCGTCCCAATACCAGATTGAATACTCCGGCTGGTACGCCGACTTCTTCTACTATCTGCGCAAATACATAGGCGTTCTCAGGTGTTATCTGGCTTGGTTTCACCACGATTGTATTTCCCGTTACTAATGCCGGGGCGGCTTTACGGGCAATGAGGAAAAACGGGAAGTTCCACGGAAGTATACCGGTAGTCACACCGATAGGTTTCTTAAATAAGAAAATATTTTCGTTAGGACGGTCGCTCTGTATGATTTCCCCCTCATAACGACGGGCCCATCCGGCCATATAATCCAGATAGTCGGCAGTAAACAGGACTTCTACATTTGCCAGTCCTTGCGTCTTACCTCCTTCGCGAACAATAATGTCAGTCAATTCCTTTTCCCTTTTGCGGATTCCGTCAGCGATTTTTATCAAATAGCTTGCTCTTTCGACAGCCGGAGTACGGGCCCATTTATCCTGTACCTTTTCAGCTGCATCGATTGCTCTTTTCGCATCTTCCACAGTTCCATCGGGCATCCGGGAAATTACTTCTTCAGTTGAAGGGTTCAGTACATCTATCCATTTTCCGGAAGTGTTTTCTTCGAACTTACCGTTGATAAACATTCTCAATTCTTTCATAGTATGCAATTTTATAATATTAGAAATTAAAAATTTGTCGTTACTGATATAGTTTGTAGCTATTGACTGCCAATCGTTTGCTTTATGGAATAATTTATCCGAATCTTCCTATTATTCTTTAGAAATCGCAAGTTAACTTTTTGAATTTACATAAAAAAGAGTATATCCGGATAATTATTAGCCACCTTACATTTTTTTTCAACATATTGCGCCTTTTTCACACTTTTTTCATGGCTGATTTGAGCGGAATTTATTACTTTGTAGTATGCTAAACGACACCATACTAGACAAATTAAAAGTCCTTGCCGAATCAGCAAAATACGATGTTTCGTGCGCTTCGAGCGGTACTATCCGCAAGAATAAAGCGGGCGGACTGGGTAATACTGTCGGGGGTATGGGCATATGCCACAGCTTCACCGAAGACGGACGGTGCGTATCTTTGCTGAAGATTATGCTGACTAATTTCTGCATCTATGATTGTGCTTACTGCATCAATCGCAGAAGCAACGACATTCCACGTGCTACTCTTACCGTACAGGAGCTGACCGAACTCACCATCGAGTTTTACAGGCGCAATTATATCGAAGGATTGTTCCTTAGTTCGGGAGTAATTAACAACCCCGATTATACGATGGAACGTATGGTGCGCGTCATCAAGAACCTGCGTACAGTCCACCGTTTCAACGGCTATATCCACATGAAGAGTATCCCGGGAGCCAGTCAGGAACTCGTAAACGAAGCCGGCTTATATGCCGACCGTATGAGTGTCAATCTGGAAATCCCGACGGAGCAGAACCTCAGGCTACTTGCCCCGGAGAAAGACCATGCCAGCGTTTTCCAGCCGATGCGGTACATCCAGCAGGGAATGCTTCAGAGCATAGAGGACCGGAAGCGCATACGTTCCACACCGCGGTTTGTACCCGCCGGACAGAGCACACAAATGATTGTGGGTGCAACTAACGAAAATGATAAAGATATTCTGCGTGTTTCTTCGCTCTTATATAAACGTCCCAGTATGAGGCGTGTCTATTATTCCGGATTTATACCTGTCAACAGTTATGACAACCGACTACCGGCGCTTAAATCCGCACCTTTAGTCCGCGAAAACAGGTTGTATCAGGCAGACTGGCTGATGCGTTTTTACCAGTTCAGGGCAGATGAGATAGTAGACGACCAGTTTCCCGACCTGGACCTCGAAATAGACCCGAAACTGGCATGGGCGCTACGTCATCC
>DQAM01000141.1 GCA_003523545.1 Dysgonomonas sp. | reverse complement strand
CCTATGGGTAGTAACGACCTGCCTTTCATTTTTAAAGAATCAACAAACGATTATCAGTCGGTTATGATACAGGGACAGATAAGTTATAAAATTGCTAATCCTAAAATGCTAGCCGACATATTGGATTTTACGGTAACGGATTCGGGTACTTACAAAAAGAACGATATAGAAAAACTGAATCAACGAATAATTAATGAAGCCCAGACCTCGACATCTTCTTTCATACACAATATCGGATTGAAAGAAGCTATACGTTCAGGAAAAGAAATAGAAAACCGTATTCTCGAAGGACTGAAATCCTCCGAAGCAATCAGTATGCTGGGAATAGAAATACTCGGGGCTAATGTTCTGGCTGTACAGGCAAGCCCGGAGATGACGAAAGCTTTAGAAACTGAAACCCGTGAACGTTTGCAACAGGAAGCCGACCAGGCTATATACGAAAGGCGGAATTTTGCAGTAGAGCAGGAACGTAAAATAAAAGAATCAGAACTGAACACGGAAATAGCCGTTGAAGAGAAGCAAAAGCAGATTGACGAAAAGCGTATGGAATCGGAAGTACAACGAATGGAAAACAACCGGAAACTTCGGGAAATGAATATCGAAGCTGATATTGTCGTTGAAAATCAACGTAAAATATTCATTGAACAAAAAACAGAAAACGATAAGAAAGAAGCAGAAGTACAGGGATTCCAGATTGAAGCAATGTTGAAACCATACAAAGAAATGGATTGGAGGTCGTTGACGGCATTAGCCGGACACTCTGACGCCCGCAACAATATTGCCCTTGCTTTCCGGGAATTGGCTCAGAATGCTGAAAAAATAGGGAATCTGAATATCAGCCCTGATTTGCTGGAGTCTATTCTTAATAACAAAAGACCTGAAAAGAAATGAGTATAGAATATGCAATCATTGTAAAAAATAAAACAAGGCTTGAGGCTTTGGTCGAACGCTTCAATACAAAGTCTCAGGCTAAGTTTTATATTGAACGAATGGGAGGAAATTTTCAGGATTATGAGATGGAAAATGACGTTTTTCAAGAATCCCTGAATTCATTACAATCTCAACTATCAAAAGTAATTAAACATAAGGTTGTAGACCGTACGTATCTTCCTTCTTATATTTTCTCTGAAAAGAATATGATAATTGTTATAGGACAGGACGGGCTCGTTGCCAATACTGCAAAATATTCGCAGGCAAGACCTATTGTAGCCGTCAACCCAGACAAAGAACGTTACGACGGTATCCTTCTCCCTTTCGATACCATAAATTTTATAGGAGGAGTGGAAAGCGTTTTGTCCGAAAATTATAAATCCCAAAAGGTCAATTTTGCGGAAGCTCGACTTAACGACGGGCAACGCTTGCTGGCTTTCAATGATTTATTTATCGGTGCTTCATCACACATTTCGGCAAGATATAAATTATCTTTCAATAACAACACAGAAGAACAGTCTTCCAGCGGGATAATCGTATCTACGCAAGCTGGTTCTACCGGATGGCTGAGCTCCGTATTCAATATGGCATATGGTGTTACCGGGCTGTTTGAAAAGAACATAAAGCCTAAACAGCCTAAGTTAAAAGATAATCAACTGCTGTTTGCTGTACGTGAGCCTTTTAAGAGTATCCGTACACAAGCAGATATTGCTGTCGGGCTACTAAATAGTCAGAAAAATCTTCGGATAGAATCCCTGATGCCGGCAGGTGGTGTAATTTTCAGCGACGGGATAGAGTCTGACTTTCTCCAATTCAACAGCGGGACTATTGCCACAATAGGTATTGCCAATGAAACAGCTAATCTTGTAAAGATTTAATACAAATTCAGTACATTCGCATAAATAATATTTGTAAAGCGAATGAGTACCAATTATACAGGACAAGACCGGGGAGATAAGAAAAACTATCAACAATATCTGGAAGCGATGGATGCCATATCGGTAGAGAAAGTAGCCTCAGCCAGTGTCTTTTTCGAACCTAAGAAAGATAATACAATCGTGGATGTCGGTATGGCCTCGGGTACAAGTACAGCTATACTTGCAAGATTATTTCCTGAAATGAAAATAATCGGGGTGGATATAAATCCTAAAATGGTGCAAATAGCGCAAGATACATACAACTATCCAAATTTATCTTTCAGAGAGGATGATGGCGAAAAACTAAGAACTTTTTCAGAAAATTCTGTCAATGGATTCTTTAATTGCTCTGCTATCCACCATATTACTTCTTACAACGGTTACGATGCCAACAGGGCGCTAAATACCCTACGCAGGCAGGTGGAATTATTAAAAGACAAAGGTGTACTGATTATCCGTGACTTTGTCAAACCTAAAGAACAGGAAGTTATTATTGAATTATCATCCATCCATAAACCCGGCCGGCCTAACGATGCCGAATTATTTATACAATTTGCACAGACTGCACGTTCACTGGCATCTGCAAACGAAAGGGGATTTCCCATACAAGAAATAAATACTGCCAAAAAGGATATCCGACGATTCTGGGCATTTTATACGGATGTTACGGAATTTATCCGTCGTAAAGACTATTATGCGAACTGGGATATTGAATTGCAGGAAGAGTATGGATACTTTACACAAGAAGAGTTCGAAGAAATTTTTCGTGAATTGGGACTGCGGATTATCCTTTCCTCTCCTATTTATAACCAATGGATTATAAATAACAGGTATAAAAATCAATTTGCCATATATGATTTATACGGAAAAGAAATTGGCTTCCCGCCTACGAATTACCTGATTGCCGGAGAGAAAATATTAGGAGGAAAGCAGATACAACTTATCAGGCATCTCCCGCTTATCGAAGAATCTTTCTTACATTTTTCTTCTTATTTGAATCTCAAAACAAAGAAAATATATGATGTTGTAGAACGCCCGAACAATGTTCTCGATATCATTCCTTTTTATAAATATGAAAACGGCTTTACCATATTGGCAAAACACGGTTATCCAGA
>DQAM01000139.1 GCA_003523545.1 Dysgonomonas sp. | reverse complement strand
CTTTTCTTTTTAAGAATTCTTTCACTTTACCAATCAGTTGTTCGATTTTTTCTGCTTCGAAATATTCGAGCGAAGGCCATAACCACGGATCGAGCGGATGAAAACTTTTCGCATACCGGTAGGTCTGCTTATTTATTGTTTTCCAGAATCTGAAATAAGACTCTGCATCAAAATCCGTATTATGCCCCCAGTTTCTTAATTTCAATTGTATTTCTTCCTCTTCTCTTGCCCAACTTTGGTGCAATACTTTAAAATCCGTATAGATGTTATTAACCGTGTCCGATAAACGAGCCAATTTATATTTCGGAGATATGGAAGCCACAGGGAATACTTCATTGGTATTAATGAGGAAAATATCATTCCCGTTTTTCTTATACATAGTTATCCATCGGGCATATACCTGAGTAGACTCCCCCGGTTTTAAAGTTTTCAAATAATTCACAAATCCCGGAAAATCCAGAAAATATTCATCGGAATCTATTTGCAGGTGCCAACCGTCACTCCCCATGTATTCAGCCAAAAGATTTCTCTCTCTGGTATCACATTCCATAGCTGTCAATGAAGGGACGTAGAAATTATCTTCGTAAATATTTATTTTATTTTCTGTATCGAATTCTTTTACCCAATCGAAAAAAGTATCGGGGATTTCGAAACTTTCACCGTTCCATGTTTTCCGGTCTTTGTCTATGGCAAAAGATATCTGGTCTGCATGAGGATATACAATTGGCAGGGAATTTTTCATAAATTCGTAATCATACGAAACCAAAAATCCTACCTTTATTAAATATTGATCCTGAGCCATTATAACTATATAATTAAACCGTCTTTAATGTGGATAATCCGGTCGGTGATCTGAGCAAGGTCTTCGTCGTGAGTTACAATTACAAATGTCTGTGACAATCTATCTCTTAATTCAAAGAAAAGATTATGGAGTTCTATCTTATTTTCGGTATCGAGGCTTCCCGAGGGTTCATCGGCTAAAATCACAGCCGGATTGTTGGCTAATGCCCGGGCTACCGCAACCCTTTGTTTTTCTCCTCCCGAAAGTTCGTTGGGTTTATGCTCTATACGGGATGATAATCCTAACAGATCGAGAAGCTCTTTTGCTTTTTTTCTCGCTTCCGATTCTTTTGATTTTGCTATCAATGCCGGTATCATGACATTCTCAAGGGCTGTAAATTCGGGCAATAACTGATGGAACTGGAAGATAAATCCGATATTCCTATTCCTGAAATCAGAGAGCTTGTTATCACTTAAACCTGTGATTTTTTGTCCGTTAATAGATATGTTTCCCGAATCGGCCTTATCGAGTGTACCCATTATCTGCAACAGGGTAGTTTTTCCGGCACCGCTTGCTCCCACTATAGAAACAATCTCGCCTTTATTTACAGTCAGGTCGATTCCCTTGAGGACTTTCAACTGACCGAAACTTTTCGTTATTCCCTGTACTTCTATCATGGGATTATGTACTTCCGAACCGTTCATAACTACAAAAATAGAACAAATAGCTTTGAAAAACAGAATTTTCGGGAAGTTTTACAGAATTAAAGGGAAAATATAATCCCGGTATTATTTATAAATCAGGAAAATGCATGTCTTTTTATGCATATCCGGCAAGTGTTTCTGCCAGTTCTTTACAGGCATTGTTTTTATATATTCGTCTTCACAGGTGATATTCATAGCAATACATAATTTTGTCGAAGGGGAACAATTCTTTATAATATCGTTCACCAGCTTTTCGTTGCGGTAAGGGGTCTCGATGAATATCTGCGTCTGGTCTTCATGGAATATCCGGTTCTCCATTTGCTTTATTTTCCGTATTCTTTCGTTTGCATCGATGGGAAGATAACCATTAAAAGCAAAGCTCTGCCCGTTGAAGCCTGAAGCCATCAAAGACAACAGTATAGATGAAGGTCCTACCAACGGGATTACTTTATAGCCGTTCCGCTGGGCAATAGCGACAACATCCGCCCCCGGATCTGCAATAGCAGGTACTCCGGCTTCAGACATCAGACCTATATTTTGCCCGTCGCAGATAGGTTTAAGATAAGTATCGATCTGCGTTTTATCAGTATGCTTATTCAATTCAAAAAAAGTCAGGTCATCAATATTAATTGCAGGCTCGGCTTTTTTCAGGAAACGTCTTGCAGTACGTATATTTTCTACAATAAAATATTTTATAGTTCCGACGATTTCCCGGTTTTCTTCGGGTATCACTTTATTATGGGGAGTATCGCCTAACGTTACGGGAATAAGGTACAGAGAGCCATTCATATCAAAAATGTTTACCGTACAAAAATACTACTTTCCCACTGAAAGGTCATAAAATACCTGGAAGATATTCTTCCAGAATCCCTATTTAATTTAAACTATTAATAACTTTGCACGTTAATTTATCAGGTAAAAAGATTTTTATTATGGAAACCAGTTCAAAACCGAGATTATGGACACCTGCATTTTTGAATGTATCCATAGCTAACTTTCTGATGGCATGCTCTTTTAATTTGCTCATGCCGTCCATACCGCTTTATATTACGGAACAGCTAGGTGTACCTCAGACCAAAACCGGGATTGTATTGGCATCTTATGCGATAGCCATCCTGCTGATTCGTCCTTTTTCCGGTTACATTGTAGATACCCATTCGAGGAAGAAAGTCATGTTTCTCAGCTTCGTTTGCTATGTAATGATATTTTTCGGATACTTCTGGGCCAGCACTATCCTTATATTCGTAATTGTCAGATTCCTGCACGGCATTACGTGGGGATTGGGAACGGTATCTTCCAGTACGCTGGCCATCGACGTTTCCCCTACCGAACGAAGGGCCGAAGCCATCGGTTTTTACGGCACTTTTACAAATGTAGCTATGGCCATAGCACCTTTTATAGCTATTCACATTTACCATACGTACAGCTTCCAGACATTGTTGTGGTGCGCTATAGGAATGGGAATACTTGGGATTATAGCCACATCCCTTATCAAGGCTCCCGAAAGACCATCTGTGGAAGCAGAAAAAATATCATTCGACCGCTTTTTCCTTATTCCGGCATGGCCTATCTTCCTCAATCAATTATTACCCTGCTTTGCGTGGGGAACGATAGGTCCTTTCGTCGCCCAATACGGTAAAGAAATATCGATAAGTAATCCCGGGATATTTTTCCTCTTCTGGGCCGGGGGCATCATCCTGTCCCGGATATTTGCCGGCAGGCTGGTAGACAAAGGGCATATACACATAGTAAATCTATCTGCTATGTTTATAGCAGGGCTGGCATTTCTGGCATTTGCCACTATCCATAATATCGTGGCTTTTTGTGTGTCGGGACTATTTATAGGAGTAGGATTCGGAATGATGTTTCCCGCACTTCAAACTCTTTATATCAATATGGGGGAAAATAACCAGCGGGGAACGGCTAACTCAACCTACCTCGTCGGATTCGACCTGGGATTAGCACTGGGCATGCTTGTAGGAGGATATGTTTCGGGGAGTTATTCATTTGAAGATTTATTTCTGGTTTCCTCATTTCTCTGCTTTTTAAGTATAATACTCTATTTTTCTGTTTCACGCAGGGTTTTCAATAAGAAAAGAGTAAGATAACCTCCCGAGCTTGGATAATATAACCACATTAATTAAGGGGTTTTGAGCCTTTACTTAGGGTAAACTTAAATAAATTTAAACATTAAATGTTAGCCGGATAGTAAATATGTCTTTTTACTATCTTTGCTGAAAAATTAGGTATTACATTTCATGAGATATAAAATAACAGCTCCCAGGAAAGTTCATTCCGTAATAGATTTGCCTGCTTCCAAAAGCATTAGTAACAGGGCATTAATATTAAACACTTTGAGCAACAGCCCCTTCCCTGTCGAGAACCTATCGAACAGTGATGATACACAGGTGATGATAGATGCCTTTCATTCGACATCAGATGATTTCGATATTGGCGCGGCAGGAACTTCTATGCGTTTCCTTACAGCCTATTTCTCGCATACACCCGGAGAAAGGACAATAACAGGATCAAAGCGTATGCAGGAAAGGCCCATCAATGTACTGGTCGAAGCATTAAATACATTGGGTGGGGATGTGGAATATATTAAAAACAATGGTTTCCCCCCCCTAAAAATCAGAGGTAAAGCCCTTGAGGGAGGCGACATCTTTCTCTCAGGGGGAATCAGTTCCCAGTTTATATCCGCCCTGCTGATGATCGCCCCATACATGAAAAAAGGGCTGAAAATCCATTTGGAGGGAGAAATTATTTCCGCTCCCTATATTAAGATGACTCTTAAAATGATGGAAGAATACGGTGTAAAATCCGAATGGGAAGGTAATACCATAAAAATATATCCGAACGAGTACAAACCCGTCCGCTTTAAAGTAGAATCTGACTGGTCGGCTGCGTCTTACTGGTATTCTATAGCTGCTCTTTCGGAAGATTCACTGATAGAACTGAGAGGGCTCAGGGAAGACAGTGTGCAGGGGGATTCTAATGTAGCCGGATTATTCCTTGACCTCGGTGTCAAAACAGAATACACTAACGACGGTATAATTCTGAGAAAAAACGGAGTGACAGCAAAGAAAATATTTCATAACTTTGTAAATGAACCCGATTTGGCCCAGACATTTGTAGTCACCTGCTGCCTGCTGAATGTGCCGTTTCTGTTTACAGGACTTCAATCCCTTAAAATAAAGGAAACAGACAGAATTGAAGCCTTGAAAGCCGAAATGAAAAAACTTGGATACATCATAAGAGACAGCGATAACAGCGTCCTGGAATGGAACGGAGAGCGTACCGATGCAGACGCTGATCCTGTGATATTGACTTATGAAGATCATCGCATGGCAATGGCTTTTGCTCCTGCAAGCATAAAATTAGAACATCTGTATATCGAAGAACCTATGGTGGTTACAAAATCTTATCCCCATTTTTGGAAAGACCTCGAAAAAGCAGGGTTCTCCGTAGAAGAATAATTTTTAATAATGACTCTTTTATATATATTCATAAGCATAGTTATGTTTTTCATTGTTGCTTTATT
>DQAM01000298.1 GCA_003523545.1 Dysgonomonas sp. | reverse complement strand
CTTTTCCTTTACGGCGGCCTAGTATGTAATCAAGAAATTTCATTATTCAATTTCAACCTGCTTTCAGTACAATTTTTTAAATTCCGCTTACCATTTTGTATATAACTCTTTACGCTCTTAAGGTCATAACCGGTTGCTTCCACAATATCGGCATAAGACATATCCTCGTAAAAGAATTTACTGATAGAAACCCGTTGAGGTTCCGAGAGCTTTGCCATGCAATAATTGAGGGCACTCTCCTGCTCATCGTCTGTTTCTTCACCAAATAGAGTCAAAACGGAATCGGATTCCATAAGATTGGAGTCAAAATCTACAGCTATTTCACGTTTATTGCTTTTTATTAGGTGAAAGCAGTGGTTTTTGACAACACTATACAGCCATGTTCTGAAAACCTTTATATCATAAGCCGCAACTTTCGGCAGAAGGTTTTCGAAAATTTCCATAACAGCATCCTGCGATCTGTCCTCATCCTGAAGATATTTCAGACAAACCCCGTACACCAATGGTATATAACGGTTATACAGCTGGCCGAAGTACTCGGAATCTCCCGAATCCCGATACAGTTCCAAAAGTTCCTCGTCGGAATATTCGATAGGTTTCTTTTTATTTAGTCCGAAAAATCTCAAATCTGTTTATTTCAATTCGATAACAAATCTACATGATTTTATAAAAGTGTGCAACGTTAAAACTTTTTTTATAACGTTTATGGAATTTTCATTCCGGTTTGCTCTATTAGGAAACATCAAAAAAATCGTAACAAATAAACAGGTAGTAATAATTAAAAATTCGGACATTATGAAAAAAGCGGCTATCACTACACCTTTTATACTCCTGCTGATATGTATATCGGCTGTTATATTCGGAGCCAATCAGCAAAACAAGCTTATCATAGAGGGTAAGGTAACCGATGCAGTGACAGGCGACGGTCTTATAGGAGTATCAGTTATCGAAAAGGGAACCACCAACGGTACTGTCACAGATGTATACGGGGATTATAAGATAACTGTAAAGCAGAATGCGGTTTTGGTTTATTCTTATATCGGATACAAAACCAAAGAAATAAAAGCGGTAAAAGGTCCTTTGAATGTAATACTTGATGAAGATGATAATGCACTCCAGGAGTGTGTTGTTACCGGATATAGTGTTCAAAAAAAGACCTATCTTACAGGCTCGGCTGCGTCCATCTCTGCAGACCATGCCCTCCAGGGACGGGCTGCAGGCCTTATGTTGGAGAACGCTCCTGCGGCTCCGGTGTATAACTATGTTGAACAGCATGCTTATTATCCGGGAAACGAAGCTTATGGAACATTTACAGAGAATCGTTTTATCTCTCCTCTCACCGAGGCTTTATCTACATTTTCTATCGATGTGGATGCAGCCTCTTATACAAATTTCAGGAGGTATATAAACCAGGGGCAAAAACCGCCGAAGGATGCTATCCGCATAGAAGAATTTGTGAATTATTTTAGTTACAACTATGACCAGCCCACCGAGAAAGACCCGGTAAAAATTACTACGGAAGTCGGGGAATGCCCGTGGAATAAGCAAAACCGCCTGGTAAGGATAGGTGTAAAAGCGAAAGAAATTGCTAAAGATAATCTTCCGGCAAGTAACTTTGTCTTCCTGATCGATGTTTCCGGCTCGATGTATGGCCCGACACGACTAGATCTTGTGAAAACGTCCCTCAATCTCCTTATCAATAACCTGCGGGACAAAGATAGGGTGGCTATCGTGGTGTATTCTGGAAATGCAGGAGAGGTACTTCCCTCCACCTCAGGAAAAGACAAACAAAAAATACGGGAAGCCCTCGATAATCTCACTGCCGGAGGTTCTACCGCCGGAGGAGCAGGAATACAGCTTGCCTATAAAATAGCGAAGCAGAATTTCATAAAAGAAGGCAACAACCGCATCATACTTTGTACAGACGGCGACTTCAATGTAGGCGTATCCAGTAACCAGGGACTCGAAAGCATCATCGAAGAACAGCGCAAGACAGGCGTATTCCTTTCTATATTAGGTTACGGAATGGGTAATTACAAGGATGATAAAATGCAGGTACTTGCTCAAAAAGGAAACGGAAACGCCGCTTATATCGACAATCTGCAAGAAGCAAACAGGGTTCTGGTAAATGAATTCGGAGGCACATTGTTTACCGTAGCGAAGGATGTTAAATTGCAGGTCGAGTTCAATCCGGCAAGAGTTCAGGCATACCGTTTGGTAGGTTATGAAAGCCGTCTGCTCGATAAAGAAGATTTCAATGACGACACAAAAGATGCCGGCGAAATGGGTGCTGGCCATACGGTAACGGCTTTATATGAAGTAGTGCCTGCCGGTGTTAAGTCGAACATCACTCCATCAGTGGACGCACTGAAGTATCAGACGCCTGAAACATTAGCAAAAGCCATCGCTTTGACAAATTCGCCGGAAATGCTTACAGTTAAATTAAGATATAAACAACCCGATAGTGATAAAAGTGTAAAATTGGAAGTTCCACTTATTGATAATGGAAAAAATAATGTATCTTCGGATTTAAAATTTGCTTCTGCTGTGGCTATGTTTTCCCAGCTGCTCAAAGACTCCGACTACAAGGGGGAAGCTACTTACGACCAGGTGCTTCATCTTGCCAGACTCTCACTCGGTAATGATGAAAACGGATACAGACGGGAATTTGTAAGGCTGGCAGAGACGGTAAAAAGTATGAATTAATAGGAATGTTAACAGTAATAAAGAGGAAATAATATGAAAGGAAAATTAGGTATATTAATGGTTGTATTTTGTGTCATTTCTTTTTTCCTCTACAGGCAGGGTGAGAAAAAGGACAAGGATACCCCTAATCCCAATGTAGAAAGAATATGGCAGGGAACTGTAATCGATGCGGACACAGAAACACCAATAGCCGGAGTAATGATAGCCATACAAGGCGAAAACCATAAATGGTCGTCAAACGGACAAGGCGAGTATGCAGCTTATGCAAAAGGAAGCCAGGAATTGGTATTCAGGCACAATCACTACAAGACCGCAGTAGTCGCTGCAAAAGATGCTAAAACAGTTAAGATGGAAGCATTAACTCAAAGCGATATAGAACGTATCAATCAAACGTTCTCTAACGAATAAAATGCTTTTTAGAAATACTAATTGCACAAAAGGATGAATTCAATTCCAATTCATCCTTTTATTTTTATTATATCCCGATAGGAGTACTAATGTTAAGATCGACCCGCCATTGAGGGGGAGATCCATTTTCACCCCAGTTCTCTGTCAGGTATTTGATTTTCTCATTTTCGAATTCAAAAAACGAAGAGGCATAAAAAGATGGTGCGCCAGGATCATCAGCTGTCTTCACCTCTACAAGAGAAACCACACTGTCATTTTCTTCGATCACACGGATAACTTTTATCTGCCAATTCAAAGGATATGCTTCGTTTGCCTTCACAAAACCTTCTAGATCGAACCGTTCGTTTGT
>DQAM01000292.1:2956-5561 GCA_003523545.1 Dysgonomonas sp. | reverse complement strand
CAGATAAGCTGTGAGGGAGATATCTTTTTCCAGATACCAAAGTCGACTCCGCAATCATCTTTTCTTACCATCCATCTTAAATGCATATTGAGGCGTTTACATGCCGATTTTTTATCAGGGCAGGGGATATGTTTTCCTGTTCGGGAGGGTGCTTCAGGCAGGCTGAAAAAGTAATGCCGGAAATGATTAAGACCGTCTTTTACGCTCATCCCTTCGGTGGGGAAGAATGCATCTTCCAGGGTATCAGAACTTGCGTAATGATTTTTCAGAAATTCTATACTATACAAAAGGTCTGTATCATTAAATGTGCGGTGCTTAAAGCCGAGAAGCTTTTTCAGGTCTTCTTCTGAATGGTTCCTGATAAAATCATACGGTGAATTATCCATTCTTTGACCTAATTCTTTTGCTTTGTTTATTATGGTTGCCCGTTGCCCCCAGGCAAATATGGAGGCAAAGAATCCCATTATTTCAATATCTTGTTTTTTCGAATACTGATGAGGTATGAATATGGGGTCATTTTCGATGAATCGGGGCTGGTTGTATAAAAAAAACTTTTGTTCCAAAAAAAACTTAATGGATTCAAAATTTGTCACTTTCCTATTCATACATTGTATATTTCTTTGTAATTTTAACAACTTGAGTTGTCCTTTTTTAATAGTTAGTTGAGAATCAAAGTAATTTAATTATAAAAGTATGAAAAATAACCTTAGAACTTCAATTCAGACCTTAGTGATTGTATTCAGTGCAGTTGTTCTAGTGTCATGTAGTAGTAAGTTAACGCCATTGTCTTCTTCGCTGTTTACAACGACTCCGTCTCCTATGGGAGTGCAGGGAACCAAGGTTCCTGTTACTGTTAACGGCAGATTCCCCGAAAAATGGTTCAATAAGAATGCCCAGGTTACTGTAACTCCTGTCTTGAAAGCGGATGGTAAAGAGGTATGGGGCAATTCGGTTACCTATCAGGGAGAAAATGTTGCGGGTAACGGTGTAACCATTTACCAGCAAAGAGGCGGTAATTTCACTATCAATTCAGAATTCGATTATGATCCGTCATTGGTCAACCCAGAACTGGATCTTCGTTTTACTGCCCGTATTAAGAATAAAGAAGTAGAACTACCGGATGTAAATGTTGCTCAAGGCTTATTGACTACGGCAACTTTGGCCGATGTTTATTCAACTACTCCCGCCGAGGCTCCCGATGATTTCCAGAAATTGATTAAAGACACGTACGATGCCAATATACTTTTTCTTATCCAGCAGGCTGAGTTGAGATCGAGCGAATTGAACTCGTCTAATCTCGAAGCGTGGAAAAATCTGGTTAAAAATGCGGATAATAACCCGAAACAGAATGTAAATGTAGAGGTTTTAGCTTATGCATCGCCTGATGGAGGTTATGAATTGAACCGTAAATTAGCGGAAAATCGTGAGAAAAATACATCTACCTATTTAGCAAAAGAATTTGATAAAGAAAATGTAGATGCTAACATTTATGCAAATTATACTGCTCAGGATTGGGAAGGCTTCAAGAAACTTGTGGAGGCATCCAGTTTGCAGGACAAAGACCTGGTATTGCGTGTACTTTCAATGTATACCGATCCGGCGGACAGGGAGCGGGAAATAAAGAATATATCTTATGTATATAAAGATTTGGCCGAGACTATTCTGCCTCAATTACGCCGTTCCCGTTTGGTTGCAAATGTAGAAACAATAGGTAAAACGGATGCTGAACTCAGACAGGCGATTAGTTCCAATCCAAATAGCCTGAATATAAACGAACTTCTTTATACAGCAACTTTAGATGGTGCGCCGGTAGAACAGATTTATACATTGGCTACCCAGAAGTTCCCGAACGATTACAGGGGCTGGAATAATCTGGGTGCATATTATTTCTCTAACGGACAATATGATGTAGCCAAGCAGGCATTTGAGAAAGCGCAACAGATCAATTCTGCGGCTCCTGAGCCTAATATGAATGTAGGGTTACTAACTCTTGCCGATGGTAATATCTCGCGGGCAGAACAACTGATAGGACAAGCATCAAATGCCAACACCGCTAATGAAGCGATCGGCCTGCTTTATTTAAAGCAAGGTGACTATAATAAAGCTGTACAGGCATTTGGTAATACAAAAACAAATAATGCAGCATTGGCGCAAATATTGACAAAGAATTACAGCCAGGCTCAACAAATACTCGATGGAATGGCCAATAAAAATGCGATGACTTATTATCTCCAGGCTTTAGTAGGAGCCCGTACAAACAATGCTTCAACCACTGCCTCTAATTTAAATCAGGCATTCAGATTGGATCCATCATTGAAAAATTATGCTAAATCGGATTTGGAATTTGCACGGTTTGCAGGAAATTCGGCTATATCAAACTTATTGAGATAAATAGATTACATTATTTCTCATATTAAAAGAGGCTATATTTTTTGATATAGCCTCTTTTAATATATTTATTATTAGCAGTTTGTATTTTATCATGCAAAATTTGTTGAAAATATTTGGATAATGAGAGAATGCGCTCTATCTTTGCATCACATTTCGAAAGAGATGTGACTCTAAACGGTGTGGTAGTTCAGCTGGTTAGAATACCTGCCTGTCA
>DQAM01000292.1:0-2738 GCA_003523545.1 Dysgonomonas sp. | reverse complement strand
TCGCGGGTTCGAGTCCCGTCCATACCGCTTGAAACCTAAGACTTTAGGAGCCAAGATTAAGACAAGTCCTTCATATTCAGTGAATATGAGGGACTTTTTTCTTTTATACCTGTCTGGCTTAAAAGCCAAAAAAGTGCCAAAAAAAGACTTTTAGTGTGTCCTAATTCATACCCCTTTTTAAAAAAGGCCACGGGGGTACGAAAAAATTTCACAAGGGGGTACGATTTGACCAATATTGGCAGTTTGTTGTCCTGATTTGGCATCACGCATAAAGCTCATTTACAGATAGTTTAATCTAATTTTGTAACAAAAAAAATGAGTTTATGAAAAGTACATTTAAAATTCTTTTCTTCCTGAAAAGAGACAAACAAAAGTCAGACGGCAGCGTTCCAATCATGTGCCGCATTACAATCGACGGACAAATCAGCCGGTTTAATACTAAATTAAGTATTCATCCTAATATGTGGGATGTGAAATCTTCCATTGCTTTGGGTAGAACAAAGGAAGCAGTGGAAATCAATGCTTTTTTAGAAACTATTAAAACCAGCATCTACAATGTTTATCACGACTTACTTACCAAAGAGAACAATGTAAATCCCGACCGTGTGAAAAATATATTTCTCGGTCTGGAAGTTAAAAATCAAACCATCCTTGAATTATTCATGCAGCATATCGATGATATCGAGAAATTGGTTGGAATCAGTAGGACTAAAAGTACCCTGCAAAAATATAGAGTTGCCGAAAAACACATGGCTAATTTTATTAAAGAATATTACCATGCTCCTGATATTTCCTTAAAAGAAGTAAACCATTCTTTTCTGCGGAATTTTGAAGTCTATTTAATGACAACGTGTAAATGTCGTGAGAATACGACTGCAAAATTTCTTCAAAGATTCCGTACCATAGTATTATTTGCAAAAAATAACGGGTGGATAACTGTTGATCCGTTCACTAATTATAAAATACGTTTTAAGAAAGTGGACAGAGGATATCTTACGCAGGAACAGATTGATATTATAATGAATAAGCAGTTTTCTTCTGAACGATTAGAAAAAATAAGGGATATTTTCATTTTTAGTTGTTATACCGGTCTTTCTTACGTGGATGTGAAAAACCTCACTCATGCCAACATCCGTAAATCATTTGATGAAAAACTTTGGATTATGGGTAAAAGGGAGAAAACAAGTACCAGTTTTAATATACCACTTCTGGAAATCCCAATGAAAGTCGTTGATAAATATAAAGGAACCATGCCTGATGATAAAGTTTTGCCTGTTCCAAGTAATCAGAAATTAAATGAATATTTGAAGGAAATAGGCTCTATATGTGGTATTGAGAAAGATTTGACATTCCACCTTGCAAGACATACTTTTGCAACTCTTACATTGACAAAAGGAGTTTCTATTGAAAGTGTATCCAAAATGTTAGGTCACACTAACATCAAAACCACCCAAATATACGCACGCATTACCGACGTAAAAATCAGTAATGATATGATTTCTTTTGCTGAAAAACTGGAAGAAAAAAGAATCAAATCACATAATAATTTAGATAAACTATTTGAATGTCTTTCCTTACGGGAAAAGATGGCATTATTTAATCTACCTTCTACTCTGTCCGATGACCCCGAAAGAGTTAAACGTATTTCTATAATGTGGCATAGTCTGTCTGATGAAGAAAAATCTTCTTTATGGTCAGCAACATTCGGAAGTGACGAAAACTTCACACTAAGACCAATACAGATACAAAAGTTAGCCGCTAATCAATAAAACATATAATCATGGAACTACAAATTATTCAAAGCAAGATTTATGAAATCAGGGGTATGCGGGTAATGCTGGATTACGACTTAGCAGAACTGTATCAGGTAGAAACAAAGAATCTGAAACGTTCCGTCAGGCGTAACATAGACCGCTTCCCGTCAGATTTTATGTTTGAACTCACGAAAGACGAGTACGATTTTCTAAGGTGCAATTTTGGCACCTTAGAAAATAGCGGAAGAGGACAATATGCAAAATACCTCCCGTTTGCATTCACCGAACAAGGAGTAGCACAGCTTTCGAGTGTTCTCAACAGCCCTTTAGCTATTCAGGTGAACATATCCATCATACGTGCATTTGTAACATTACGCCAGTATGCTTTAGGTTATGCGGAACTCACTAGAAAGCTGGAAGAATTTATGATAGAAACCAATATGCAGTTCAGTGATATTTACCAGGCACTCACTGAACTTGCTTCGCAAAAAGAACAGGAGGATAAACCCCGTAAACGCATCGGTTTTAATGTACAAAATGAAGAATAAAGATTATGAAAAGAGGACATATAAATATTACAGAAAATAATAAACAGGAGTTTATCGTCGAAGCAAAACTGATAAACGGTACACTCTGGCTCTCCAAGTGGCAAATGGCTACCCTGTTTAATGTTTATACCAAGACGATAGAAAGCAACCTGAAGGCTATATTTAAAGCCGGATTGCTTCGTGAGAATGAAGTATCACATACTGTAAGGCATATAAATAACGGGCATGAAAGTGAAGAGATTATTTATAATTTAGAAACGATTATTTTCGTAGGATTCCGAATTGCTTCCTTTGAAGCGAAAGCATTTCGGGAATGGGTTATAAAAGCATTTTCCGAATATGTTAAAAACGAAAATATAAAGAAATACGATGTAATAGTTGTTTTTGACAGTAAATTAAAAACACCAATCATTACATCCTTAGGATCGGAAGAGCG
>DQAM01000291.1 GCA_003523545.1 Dysgonomonas sp. | reverse complement strand
GTTTCCCATGATCGCCGACAAGCTAGAAAACAAAGTACCGGTCAATTGCATACCGTCTCCCGAATCGCCGGAGAAGCGGATTACAATATCTTTAATGTCTTTTATTTGCACCGATTCAGCCATATAAATTTATATTTAGAATTTAAGATCTTATATTTCAAACAAAGGAATAAAACCCTGCCCGAAAAAACAAATGTTTTAGAAATATATTTTATGGGGAACAGAGGTTTAATTTACAGGGGTAGTACTTGTTTTCCTGTAAGGCAATGTGTTTAATTAAAATAATAAAAAGGAAAGTTTAGGATGACGTATAATAATACCAATCGATATTTAGTAAAAAACATGAAAGTATTTTAAACGAAAAGACATAATTAGGCATCTATTTTTTCACACTTATCTAATTCTTATGCTATTATAAATATCCTCAAATTCTCTGCTTTTGAGATTCGAGGGTTCAAGCGTCATAATCAGATAAGATGAATTCTCTATTGTAAAAATATTAATTACACCATTCATCCTGTCATCATCCGAATAATAATAAGGAACTTCAATAGCTCCCGGAACATTAAAATGACTTCTTCTTTTTCGGCCTAAAACTATATTGTCGGAACCGACCATATCTTTCATAACGTTCAACAAGACTTCTTCACCTAATCTTTCTCTCAAATAAAGAATAGATATAGCAGATAGATTCTGCTTACTTTTAGCTGTAAGAAAACTTGATATATTTTCTGTCTTTAATGAGATATCCCAATTTTCATTATTTATTACATCTATAGTGAGTTTTCCTACAGAATATTTTTTCGTTGAACCTGATGTGCGTGATGGATGGGTAGTTGTTCTTCGCTTATTTTCTCCAGACTTTTTTTTATTACCATCGAGACTGTCCGCAAGAGTTCTTTTAATATTAATACTGACAGGGCCATCACTTTCTGTATAACCGAATTCTTTTGCACGTCTAATATATTCCTTATAATTTTTGGAATTCCTTAGTTCTTTATAATTCAAAGCTATTATATACAAACAAGAACCGATATAATCATCTTTTACATTCCGGAGGTTTTTGAATGTTTTACTTTTTCCAAAAGTATCATATATATAAGAATCTATACCGGCTTCTGCCATTTTAATAGCAGAATCGTTATTATTCGTATAGTAATAACCAATGCTTAACAATTTATAAATTTCGCATGTTCCCGTTACTACATTATTCCGGTTCATATCAGACAATAATTTTCTACCGGCCAATATAGCCTGGTTGTAATTTTGATCAGAGATATAAGAAAGCATTTCAACGAGGGTGATAACCCTTTCCAGACCGAACCAACTTTCGACACCATGAACATGTATATAATTATCTTTTAACTTTATAGCTTCTCTTTTTGCTAAACTATAGTAATATAGAGCATTACTAAAATCACCAATCTTACTGTATGTATATCCCCAATAAACATATTCAGCAAACCCAAAAGCCGACCGATCCATCAGGTAAGCTTCTTTATAAGTATTTATGGCTCTTTTATATTCTTCGTTTTCTATATATTTATTTGCTTTATCAATCAATATTTTAGCCTCCTGTTCTTTATTTACAGACGAAATCGTACTCTTTGATGTAGTTATCTGATTAGATTGTTTTCTTCTGGAAGCAGGAGAAGAAGACGCTTTAGCAGTATTAGTATTTGTTCTGTTCGATGGTTTTCTTGGTTTTATTATCACCAGTTCATCCCCTTTCAGTTGAATAGTTCCAAGTCTTTGTATTACTGATTGACCTAATAAAAGCGGAGCCTGCAACTCGTGTAACACCACAGCCTCGACATTCTCAAGTTTTAATTTTCCAATTTTAATTTCTCTCAAAATTATCCGAGTATTGTTGATTATAGTACCATCGGCAATTTGAGATTTGGACGATCCTACAAAATCATCTTTACTGATATAATCGTTCTTTAGCATAAACATCGCTTCTGTAAGTGAAATGCATACACTTGAAGCTCCCGTATCAAGTACAAATCTTAATTTAAGCCCGTTTACCTCACATGGAAGAGTATATACCCCTCCTTCTTTTCTCATCTTTATCCGTGTTTGAGAATTTAAAGAAATAAAAGTTGCAGAAAAGAAAATAACAAAAAATACAATTAATCTATTCATCACACCTCAGGAAAGCCCCCCATTTTTTAACTATAACTATTTTTGCAATCCGCAATTAAAGTAAAAGATAACAAAAATACTAAAATTTATCAAATATTAAATATAAATTAATTTATGGTATATATAATGTATAAAATGTTGAACTATCCGGAATAAACTTTTTTATATAAAGTAGAATCTTTTTAAACAGATAATAACAGAAAAATCAATCTGGTTTTGCAAAAAAAATTGTTACTTTGTTCTCCGTTTGTTAATAACTACTCGTTATTTATTAGAAACATATTGAAAATCAACCAATCAGATAAAAACATAATAGATCATATGAACCGGATTAGAAAAGCATTGCTGATTCCCGTTTTTGCTATGTCTGCCACTTTTGTCGTGTTCTCACAAACAAAAGATGATGATACACAGAACCGTTATTTCGAGATAAATAAGAATATAGAGATGTTTAATTCCGTGATTAAGGAATTAGATATGTTTTATGTAGATACCCTCGATATTAATAAAACCGTACAGACAGGTATTGTGAATATGCTGTCTAGGTTAGACCCGTATACTAATTATCTGACCGAACAGGAATCGACAGAATTTTCGGTAATGACTACCGGCGAATATGCAGGCGTCGGTGCTGTCATATCCTATCGCAATCTCGACGGACGTGATATAGTATACGTGGTAGAGCCTTACGAAAATATGCCTGCTGCTAAAAGCGGTTTGAAAGTCGGTGATATTATCCTGTCAATCAACGGTGAAGATATGACAAAAGCCGATAAAGTAGCCGGACAGGTATATGGAAAAACTCTGTCGGATAAAGTATCCAATGCTCTAAAAGGACAAGCAGGCACAGAAATAAAAGTGAAAGTAGAACGTCCCGGTGAAAAGAAACCGATAGAAATAAAAATAACCCGTCAGAATATACATATAACTTCGGTTCCTTATTATGGGGTGCTCGATAATAATGTAGGATATATTGTGCTGACCGGATTCACCGATAAATGTGCTCAGGATGTAAAAAAAGCATTCCTCGACCTGAAATCTAAAGGTATTACTTCTCTCATCCTTGATTTAAGAAATAACGGAGGAGGTATTCTCGACGAAGCCGTTCAGATTGTAAACTTCTTTGTTCCGAAAGGCGAGGTCGTACTCAGTACTAAAGGTAAAATGAAACAATGGGACCGCATATACCGTACTACACTAGAACCGCTGGACACACAGATTCCTCTTGCCGTACTTGTGAACAGAGGTTCGGCTTCTGCCTCTGAAATCGTATCTGGGGCTTTGCAGGATATGGACAGGGCTCTTATCCTTGGGGAACGTACCTATGGAAAGGGGCTGGTACAGGCTCCACGTGAATTGCCCTATGGAAGTACTTTAAAAATAACTACATCGAGATATTATATTCCCAGCGGACGATCGATACAGGCTATTGACTATACACATAGGAACGAAGACGGAAGTGTAGGTGTAATTCCGGATAGTTTGACTACTGTTTTCAAGACCGCAGCAGGGCGTGAAGTCCGCGATGGTGGTGGTATTACTCCTGATATTAAGTTTGAGCGGGAAAAAATTCCGACTATTACCTATTATCTCGAAAACCAGTATATTATTCAGGATTGGGTTACTCAATGGGCAATTAAAAATAAAAAGATAGCTCCTATCGTATCTTTTTCTATCACGGATGCCGATTATGAAGATTTCAAAAACTTCGTAAAATCGAAAAAAGATTTTAAATACGATATTCTCAGTGAAAAAAGGCTTGAGCTACTGAAAGAAGTGATGGATTTTGAAGGATATTCAGACCTTGCCCAAGAAGAATTCAAAGCATTGGAAGCAAAATTGGTCCCTGATTTAGATAGAGATTTAAATAATTTCAAAGACAAAATCATGGAAATGATCAATCTGGATATAGCTAAAAGGTTTTATTACCAATCGGGCGAACAGATCCAGAGCCTAAAAAATGATCAGGATGTTAAAAAAACAATTCAAGTTTTGAATGATCCAGTCCAGATGCAGGATTTATTCAAACCCGGAAGACAAATTTTCGATATAGCTTCCAAAACAGGCTCACAAGAAGAACTCGAAAATATTTAATT
>DQAM01000293.1:2814-4604 GCA_003523545.1 Dysgonomonas sp. | reverse complement strand
CCGCACCTGGATTCAAAAACAAGGGGATTTCTTTGTAGAGTCACCGATTATCCTGTTGGCAGCAATCATTTGGTACCTCAAAATATATAAAGAAGGTCGATTCTGCACGTTTCCGCATGCAATAGAGTTCCTGAATAAACCTTACGCTGATATATTTACAATTCTTACTTCATATCCGGCACTCGAAAACTACCTTTCACCCTTTATGGACGCATGGCAAGGCGGAGCTCAGGATCAGCTCCAGGGCCAGATAGCATCGGCGAAAATCCCCTTATCCCGGATGATAAGTCCGGCTCTTTATTGGGTGATGACTGGTAATGATTTTACACTGGATATTAATAATCCCAAAGAGCCTAAAGTGCTCTGTGTGGGGAATAATCCAGACCGTCAAAATATTTATTCGGCAGCACTGGGATTGTACAATAGTCGCATCGTGAAATTGATAAACAAAAAGGGGCAGTTGAAGAGTTCAGTGATTATCGACGAGCTGCCCACAATTTATTTTCGTGGTTTGGACAACCTGATTGCTACGGCTCGCTCCAATAAAGTGGCGGTTTGTTTAGGCTTTCAGGATTACAGTCAGCTAAACAGGGATTATGGAGACAAGGAAAGCAAAGTTATTCAAAATACGGTGGGGAATATTTTCAGCGGGCAGGTAGTCGGGGAAACAGCCAAGAATCTGTCCGAACGATTTGGAAAAGTTCTTCAAAAGCGACAATCCATTTCTATTAACCGGCAGGATACTTCCACATCTATAAATACCCAGATGGATTCTCTGATTCCTGCCTCTAAAATAGCTAATCTCTCTCAGGGAATGTTTGTGGGCTCAGTTGCGGACAACTTTGGAGAGAAGATAGACCAGAAAATATTCCATGCCATGATTGTTGTTGACAACGAAAAAGTTGCCACAGAAACAAAAGAATACAAAAAGATTCCGGTAATTAACGATTTTCTTGATGAAAACGGTGAAGATATTATGCAGCAACAGATAGATCGGAATTATAACCAGATAAAAAGGGATGTAATCAATATCATAGAAGATGAAAAAGAACGTATCCGAAAAGATCCTGATCTGTGCCACTTGCTGGGTGAGAAAATTGATAAAAAAGAGGAGGACGAAAAGGATGATTGATAGAAAAATCATATTTTTGCACCTATCTGTGATGGATAAGAAACGCTCCGAAGGGAGCATGTTCTATTTATAAGCTTAATTAATCTTATCGCACACCATGAATGACAAATTCCAGTACCAATTATCCACAAAGCAAAAAGAGGATATAGCTCAGAATCTGATTGATATTTTGAGTAAAGCCGCTATGATTACAGACTCAACCAGAACTTTTATCGGTAATTGGATTCTGACTGGTCCGGATGAGAAACATAAAGCTTATTATGATGTATGGGATATTGTTTTGAAAAACTATTTACCTCAATCCAGACCTGTATTATTTCGTGCATGCAAAAGACGTTATGACGGAAGAATTGCAAGTTTTACAGGATGTTTGGAAAGTGCGAGAAGATTTAGTAAAGGTAATGGCCTGCTAATTATATGCGATACACAAGAAACACTGCAATTTGAAGCTCGTTTATATAAGCCGGGGTAGTACAAACATACATTTTATCCTCTTTTCAAGGTATTGGAAATTGCAAAGAAACATGGAGGATGGGGTTTCTCTGATAGACTTTTGGAGCAGTATGTCGGAGAACAGGAGTATATTATGAGAGTTGATTTAGCGAATATGCGCACTTTTAAGTGGGTAAAATGACCTAAGCCAGATCAAATTAAACCA
>DQAM01000293.1:2199-2721 GCA_003523545.1 Dysgonomonas sp. | reverse complement strand
TCAAAGTGGTAATCTCCCATGGGGACCCTTTCTGTATAGACGATATTGGTTTACAACCCGATTATTTTATTGACCGTACCGTTACTGATTGGGTGAAGTTTACACAAGACACAATAGAGTATAGCAACTAATGGAAAAAAAACTATAATGTACTTACTTATTTTATCTAACTGCGTAATACACTGTTACTCCGATTACAGGTAGTAAAATTACCATTAAGATGTAGAATGTTTTCTTGATTCCAGTACGCTGCGTATGGACTATTTCCCATATTACCGATAAATCTAATAATACAATTAGTAACAATACTAATAATCCCATATTTATCTCCCTTTGTTTTCAATACCGTTTTATTGTTCTTTCTCCTTCCCACTTTCCAGATTCATCAAACGCCAGATACGTTTCTGCCAATCGTTAATAGCAAAAATCTCATCGTCACGGTTATCCGTATCCTTCACAAAATCCCTGATAGAAGGCGCATCTGGAAACCTGTTCTGTATAATATCATCAATCAGGTAACCA
>DQAM01000293.1:0-2115 GCA_003523545.1 Dysgonomonas sp. | reverse complement strand
ATATCATCAATCAGGTAACCATAGAGACCTTTGGGACTTTCATGGAACAGGAAGCCTTGAAACATCAAGTTCATATAGTCCCAGTTATCATACAGGAAACTTTTATAATCATGGTAGGCTTGCGATTTCATATAATCTTCGGAACTACTGCCCAGGTTCGGCTTTTGAAGTTCGGCATATAAGCTATTCTCCAGCTTTTTGTATTCAACCGTATCGAGGTTACCATACCAATAATGGTCCATCGGATTTTTGCCCATATCTATCATCTCCGAAGCTTCCCAATAATCTATTTCCATCAATATGGAATCTATCTCATTTTTAGGGCGTGAATACAATTCTTCTCTATCCCATCCCTCAAATACACGGGCGATAGAATCAGCTTTTTCCTGCCTGATTTGATGAAACAAAGTACGCATATCATATCCCGATAAGCTTGATATCGAAAATCTCCCGCCGTCTATCCGCATATTTACCAACGGAGAGGTTATCACTTCACCATTATATACAAAGCCGATTCTTTTCCCAATCGCTCTTTCTGTAGCGTCAGCCCATTTATTTCGCTTATGCTTGCTCACTGTGCCGTATATCTGATAAACCATTTTGCCGGATGACAGAGTTGAATCCAACTCCAAAGCGATGAAATCTTTGACCGTTATGATAGGATCCGTTGAAATACTGTCCTTCCTGTTATCATAGATATTATACCATCCGTTTTCTCTTTTCCAGGCTTGCCGGTTATCATCCGGAGTAAAGTTTAGAAAATATATAGCAATAAGTAGTAATGCCAGTCCAACAGTAGCTCCGGCATAGCGAGCCTTTCGGTTATTGAAAGAAGTCGTAAATGTGGATACACTCAACCCAAGAAAAAGGAATTTCATTCCAGTAGCATCCACCATAAAAACGGCAATAAGAGAAGCCGCAGATAATACAAGGAGGATAATTCGTAAAAAGTTATTAATTGTCATAGTTATATATTTAAGCTAAATAATTTAATGCAAAGATAATTTCCTTATGTATAAACCGGAAAAAAACTATACTTTCGTTCAGTGCTTTTGAACGTACTATCTATAAAATACGCTATATGGAACAAATACATTTTATACCTCCCCATGCCCTGCATTCCTCGCCCGACGAATTTATTACAGATCATACAGACAGGGATGCTTATTACATTCAATGCGTCAAAACATTAGAAAACATGATGGACCTCGATGCATGTATTATTGATTATGAAAAAAGGTGCATCATCTTTGCAACGAAATGTTGTACCCTCCACCTTTGTATGGGAAACGAGCAGATAGGAATGCTTGATTTCAATTGCCTTGATGAATTTCTCCCTTCCGGCTCTTTGCCTCTTGCTTCCATTATCAATACCAACCTTTATGACTTTTTCCATTCTCTTCCTATCAACAGAAGAGTACATTTTTATTTTACCCACGATTTGGAAATCATAACCAAAAATAACAAGAAAAAATTGATAAACGCCAAAGGTTCTGTACTGGACATAATGGAAGATGGTACATGGAGACTTGCGTTGTGTATCATAAGCCATCCCATACACGATAAACCGGGAAATGCCTATATCAAACTGACGGATACCAATACTGTTTACGAATTTATCCCTTCCTCCGGCAAATTTGTGGAAGTAAAAACTCAAAAACTAACTCCTAAAGCTATCAGTGTGCTAAAGTTGGCAAGCAACGGTAAAAAAGAATCACAAATAGCAGAAATACTCGGCATATCACTATCTACGGTAAAATATCACAAACAAAAGATATTTGCACAAATCGGAGCCAAAAACACGGCTGAGGCGGTCCAGTGGATGAATAATCAAAAGAAAATGGATAATAAGTCATATTAAAAATTAAGCTACTGATTTATATTACAAAATACTTAAAAGCAAAATATACTGATATAAAGGATTATGTCTATTTTTGAACCGTATAAAATATTAGCTATTTTCTAAATAATGAGAAAAGTTATTTTAATAATATTATTGTTGGTTTCGTGCTTTGGTATATATGCCCAAACCGAATTTACAACCTGTCTATATGAGGCAAATAGAGAAAGGGTTATCCCGGTTGAAGTATATGTACTATCGAAATAAACAGACAA
>DQAM01000295.1 GCA_003523545.1 Dysgonomonas sp. | reverse complement strand
GACGCTCTTCCGATCTTCCTGTTCGGATTTTCTGGACAAGGAACCGTATGAAGACCCGAGTGCAGAAGTTCTGAGCGATAAAGAATCTGCCATTGCTTTAGTTAATGGCGCATATCAACCCCTCCAGCGTCCTAAACTCTATAATATGCGCATCTGGACACTCGATATTATTGCCGGCAACAGCGAAGTGGGAGCCGGTGGCGGTACGGACGGAATTGAGACCGTCGATATAGCCAATTTTGTAACCAATACCGATAATGCTGCTGCGCTCGACATTTGGCGCGGGCCTAATCCAGGCATTTTGTATTGTAATACAGTATTAGAAAGTATTCCGTCGATGGATATAGAGCAAAGCCTCAAAGACAGGTGTATCGGCGAAGCAAAATTCCTGAGAGCACATTATTATTTCATTTTGGTGCAACTGTTCGGTGATGTTCCTTTAGCGACCAGTACACCGAAGCCGGGAGATAATCTGAAACCAACCCGTACTGACAAAATGACGATTTACAATGAAGTTATCATTCCCGACCTCAAAGATGCTATCGAGCTTCTACCCCCACGTGAAGATTATTCGGGAAGCGATATTGGAAGGGCATCAAAAGGTGCGGCAGCAGGGATGCTGGCAAAAGTTTACCTGACATTGGGCATGTATAACGAAAGCCTCGAGATGTGTAATCTAGTTGAAACTCTCGGATATACACTAAATCCCGATTATAGTGATTGTTTTGGTGGTGAAGCAAAAAATAAAAATACTGTGGAATCACTTTTCGAAGTCCAATATTACGGCCTGACTAAAGCTGATTTCTGGAGCGATGAGAATCAGGCAAACTGGCTGAGTACGTACATGGGGCCGCGAAATTCGGGATGGGTTGGCGGAGCCTACGGATGGAATCAGCCTACACAGGAATTTGTAGACCAGTACGAGGATGGAGACTTACGAAAAGATAAAACTATCCTATATGAAGGAGGCCCGGCTTTCGATGGTAAAACATATAAATCGAATATGTCTAATACAGGATACAATGTCCGTAAGTTTCTTGTGCCTCTATCTGTTTCTCCGGATTATAATACCAACTCGGCAAGTGTTATCGTATTGCGTTATGCCGATGTACTGCTGATGAAAGCTGAAGCATTGAACGAATTGGGACAAACATCCGAAGCCGAAGAACCACTTTATCAGGTGAGGAAAAGAGCAGGATTGACCAACCGCGGTGATGTGGAAGGGCTTACACAAGACCAGATGAGAGATAAAATAAGGCAGGAACGCCGTATCGAACTGGCATTCGAAGGGCATCGCTGGTTTGACATGATACGCTGGGATAATGGACAGTATGCGCTTGATTTCTTACATTCGATAGGCAAGATAAATGCTTCGGAAAAACATCTATTGTTCCCTATTCCTCAAAAAGAAATAGATACAAATCCTAACCTGAAACAAAATACAGGATATTAATTTATCAAAAATCAGATTATTATGAAAATATATAAAATACTTTCATTATTCATGTTCTTACCGCTCTTTTTGTCATGCACCGACGAAGAGAATACGGAATATAATAAAGGTGACCAGCCCTTGGAAATAAGTGCCTCTAAAGAGTCGGTAAAGCTGGACGCGCTTAACCCGAACTCGGAAGCAATAAAATTTATCTGGACATCAGGGACAAATAGCGGAACAGGACTTGCTATAGATTACACATTCCAACTGGATAAACAGGATGGTAATTTTGAGAATGGAATATCCGTAGACATGGGACGCAATGTATACGAAAAATCATATAAAAATGAAGAACTCAACGATTTGATTATCGACAAATTCAACATATCTCCTAATACTGAAACTACATTTCAATACCGGATTATAGCCCAAATAGCTTCCGATGCTATGGAGCCACAAATATCTCCGGTTAAGACAATAATCGTGAAGAGCCATAAGCCGATTACTAAAACATTATATCTGATCGGAGATGCTACACCGAATGGCTGGAGCGCAGACGATGCTGCCGAAATGAAACCGGTAACCAATACTCCGAAAGCTTTTTCATGGACAGGGGCACTTTCTGCCGGAGAATTTAAACTGATAACCTCTCTAGGAGAATTCCTACCCTCTTATAACAAAGGAGAAAATGATACAAAATTGGCATTTCGTGAATCGGATTCAGACCCGGATGATAAATTTATAATTACCGAAGGAGGTACTTATACAATAAATGTGAATCTTATATCGATGGCTATCAGCATCACTAAGGGTGAAGGTCCTGAATTTACAGAACTCTGGTTTGTAGGTAATCCTACCGGATGGAACTTCAAACCGATGACAGTCAATCCGCTCGACCCGTTCGTATTTCATTATAATGACGACTTATCGGCGGGAGGAGAATTTAAAGTAGGAACTGTCGAAGGAAGCTGGGATGCCGTATTCTTCCGCCCTTCAACAGACCAGCAATCCGAAGGAGTTAACCTCGATGTAGACAAATGGGCAGGCGACCCGGACAACAAATGGAACATATCAGGGAGAGTTTACAAGATAAAACTCGATACCCGTGATATGAAGATAGATATTGTTCCTTTTACACCTTTTACCATGTGTTATTTGGTGGGTGATGCGTCTCCTAATGGATGGGATATCGGTAATGCTACACCGATGACAACTACTTCCGACCCATATAAATTTACATGGATAGGAACACTGAATACAGGAGAACTAAAATTCACACTGGATAAGCAGGATGACTGGAATGGTGCATGGTTTATAGCCGACGAAGCGGATAAAAATCCTACAGGAGATGTGGAACAGATGATTTATAACTATCCCGGCGCAGGTGTTGACTATAAATGGAAAATTACAGAAGCTGGCACATATTCCATTGAATTAGACCAATTGAAAGAAACTGTAATCATCAAGAAACAGTAATAAAATAATAAGAGAGTGTGTCTAAGGAATCGTCATTGCGAGCGTTAGCGAAGCAATGACGC
>DQAM01000294.1:5182-7253 GCA_003523545.1 Dysgonomonas sp. | reverse complement strand
TGGACTGATAAATCCAAACAGTCCGCACATACCAAAACCCCGCATTTCAAAGAATTCATAGAATCTACTAAGGGGGTATTCGATGGTAAAAAATCAATTGTAGAATCTTACGTAATACCAAAATAACTAAATGAAAACCGTCTTTTCAGTTATAATTCCCGTTTACAATATGGAGCAACACTTAGAGCGTTGCCTGGATAGTATTGTTGCGCAGGATTATACTGAATTGGAGGTAATTCTTATAAACGACGGTTCTACGGATTCTTCGGGTGAAATCTGCGACAGGTATGCACAAAATGACAGCAGGTTTCAGGTAATCCATCAAAATAACGGAGGTGTTTCGTCAGCCCGTAATTCCGGGCTGGATAAAGCCACGGGAGACTATATCAGTTTTATCGACCCCGACGACTGGATTGAATCGGGCATGTACGAAACGCTGAATAAATATCTGCAAAATAAGGATATCGACATTTTACGATTCAATGCTTACCGTCAAGGGGAAATAGTCAATCAGCTTCCTTTTAAAGGGGAATATTCAGCCGAGAAATTGGAAAAAGAAGTTATGCTTCCGTTAATCGGTTCGCCCACATTCGGAGGGATGTTTATTCTCGGAGTATTGTGGCTTCACCTTTACCGCAGGGAGATTATTGAAAAATATCATATCAGATTCAATACTGATTTAAGGAGATGTGAAGACCGTTTGTTTACACTTACTACCGTTCTGCATTCCCGGAAAATGTTTTTTACGGACTATACGCCTTACCACTACGAAGTATACGATGATTCTCTTTCCAACAAATACGACTCCCTGCGTTGGGAGCAGGAACTTATCTATCTGGATGAATTAAAAAAAGAATATTCAGAATGTAAACCTACGGAGTTTATCGAAGATGCGAATCAAAGGATATACTCGGAATACCTTTTAAGGGCGATAACATCTGTCAATAACGAGTTTTTTTCAAAAAATAACAGTAACTTTAGGAAAAAGTATCTGAATACCAGAAAAATTATCAGTAATCATTTTGTTAGAGAGTCGATAAAAAAAACAAAGAAAGAAAAGTCAAGCATCAAGGGCACAATAACTTGGGCATTAATACAGTATAATTTACCTTTGTTATTGAGCATCTTCAATACAATTATAGTTTATAAAAATAAAATTCTGCCAAATGGATAAGATAACCACTATAATACCATGTTACAACGAAGAACAGGCATTGCCGTATCTTTACGATGAACTGGTAAAAGTAGCCGGCATCATGAGTGGTCAGGAATTCGAGTTCATCTTCATAAATGACGGTTCAAGAGACAAAACCCTTGATGTAATACGCGAATTAAGAAAAAAAGACGAAAGGGTACGCTATGTTTCTTTTTCAAGGAATTTCGGAAAAGAAGCGGCTATCTATGCAGGACTTGAGGCTTCTACAGGCGATTATGTAGCGATGCTCGATGCCGACTTGCAAGACCCTCCGCACCTATTGCCCGAAATGTACAACATCGTGAGAAACGAAGATTATGATAGTGTGGCTACACGACGTGTCGACCGTAAAGGAGAGCCTGCGCTTCGTTCTTTCTTTGCAAAGCAGTTCTATAAGCTGATGAATAAGATATCCGATACCGAAATAGTAGACGGAGCGCGTGATTTCAGGCTTATGAGCAGGCAGATGGTAGACTCCATACTCAGTCTTACCGAATACAACCGCTTCACGAAAGGTATATTCGGCTGGGTAGGTTTCAAGACTAAATGGCTGGCTTATGAGAATATAGAACGGGTAGCCGGAGAAACGAAATGGTCGTTCTGGGGACTTTTCTTTTACTCACTGGAAGGCATTGTCGCTTTCTCGACCCGTCCGCTGGCAATCGCTTCAGTCTGTGGATTCCTTTTCTTTGCCATATCCATTGTATGGATAACATGGATTATTTTTAAAACGTTGATGTGGGGGGAAGATGTACAAGGTTATCCATCGTTGATATGTGCTATCTTCTTTATCGGAGGCGTTCAGCTTTTGTGTTTAGGTATATTGGGACAATACTTATCCAAGATATATCTGGAAACTAAACGAAGGCCTATTTA
>DQAM01000294.1:0-5098 GCA_003523545.1 Dysgonomonas sp. | reverse complement strand
TTTATATTGCCAAAGAGACAGAGAAAGATATGTTATAAAACATTTTATCTGGGATATATCATAATATATCAGCCTTTTATATAGAGCTTTAAGGAATAATAAGATATAGAATTAACACATTCACGTAAATTTATCTAACTTTGTCCGAGTAACCAGGATATGCGTGAGCGTATCCCTAAAGTTTATTAAATGAGCAGCCGCAGAAATTTAAAAAAGCAAATAAACGAATCCATGGATTTGCTGTACACTGATTGTGTTTTATATAAGGTGTACACCAAAGAACCTAATATAGAGAAAGCGGACGAACTGATATCCAGAATAGCGAATATACATATAGATTTCCTGAGCCGTGCGAACATTACGGAGGGGAAAGATGTTAAAAATCGCGTAAAAATTTATTACAAAAAATTGAAAGAAGACCTGAAAGCGCAAGTTGATGAATTAGGTCGCGAAATCCAAAATTTAGACTAATCCGCTATATGCGAAATTTAAGTAAGTTCATCCTTAATATATTGGGATGGAAAACGTCGGGTATCACGGATTACCCGGCAAAATGTGTTTTATGTGTAGCTCCTCATACGAGTAACTGGGATTTGATTTTAGGTAAAATTATCTACTCTTCATTAGGCAGGAAAGCATCTTTCCTCATTAAGAAATCATGGTTCTTTTTCCCGATGAATATTATATTCAATGCCTTGGGAGGGATACCTGTAGACAGGTCGAAGAAAACTTCGGTAACCGAACAGATGGTAGAAGAATTTTCGAAAAGAGACCGCTTCGAACTGGCAGTCACACCGGAAGGTACCCGCAGTGCAAACGGCGAATGGAAAAAGGGCTTTTATTACATTGCTCTTGAAGCCAAAGTGCCAATAGTCATAGTTATTCTGGACTATAAAGAGAAAATAGCTTGTTTTAAAGATGTATTTATTCCTACCGGGGATGTCGACAGAGATATGGATACTATAAAGTCATATTATAAGAATGCCACAGGTAAACATCCTGAGAAATTCGTATTATAATGAATTACTCTGACAATATATTAAGAGTAAGCCTTTTGCAAATTGACATCAGGTGGGAAGATAAACTTTACAATCTTGATAAAGCACAGAAATATATTTCCGGATTAGCCGGAAAAACCGATTTGGTTGTTTTACCTGAGATGTTCACTACAGGGTTCACAATGAACAGCCGTTCTCTGGCAGAACCTAATGACGGAAGCACAATAACGGCCCTTTCTACATGGGCGGAAAAATATAACATTGCAATTTGCGGAAGCTTTATAAGTCGTGAAGCTTCGCGTTATTATAACAGAGGCTTTATAATTACGCCCAACCAGCAAAGTTTCTACGATAAAAAACATTTATTCCGGTCGGGAGACGAAACGAAATATTTCTCTGCCGGAAACAGCCGTTGCATCGTTGAACATAAAGGCTTTAAGATTTGTTTACTGATATGTTATGAGATGCGTTTTCCGGTTTGGGCACGCAATATCAATAATGAATACGATTTGCTTATATATTCAGCCAATTGGCCTCAATCCCGCATGAATGTATGGAATACCTTACTTCCGGCGAGAGCCATCGAGAATCTGGCTTATGTATGCGGTGTAAACCGGGTGGGTGAAGACGGTATGAAAATTAAATATAACGGGCAATCATGTCTTGTGGATTTTAAAGGGAATAAAATAATCAGTATGGATAATCCGGTAGAATCGGTAGAGACTGTTTCAATATCAAAAAATGAGTTAAATAAGTTTAGAGAAAAATTTCCTGTATGGAAAGATGCTGACCGATTCACTCTTTTGTAATAAATAAGAAATAATAATATACTAATTGAAGACTTATGAAAACAAAAAATTCAATGAAACTTTTTATTGCGTTGATTGCTGTATTTTTTTCCGCTTTAGCTTTTCATAGCTGTACGAGTACAACTCCCCTTACCCGGGAACAAATGGAAGGATACTGGGTACTGAAAACGCTCAACGGACAAGATGCCCGGTCGCAATTTGCAGGAGCATTGCCTACATTGCAATTTAATTTCGATGACAATACTATCTCCGGAACCGGAGGATGTAACAGATATTCCGGCCCGTATACATATAAAGAGGGAATCTTATCCGCACCGAATTTAGCATCGACAAGAATGTTATGCACAGAAAATAATAACGAATCTGAATATCTTTTGCAGTTATCCGGAACGAATAATGTACTATCCATTCAAAATGATTTATTGACTATTACTAAGGATGGCAGAGTGATTATGGAATTTGAAAAAGGAAGCGCCCCGGCAGAAAATTACCAGGTAAACGCCGAAAGTCTGAAAGGTACCTGGACATTAAAAACAATAGATGGAGCACAAGCTTCGGATAGTTATACTACCGAAGGAGGTAAAATCCCGACTATAAGCTTCAATTTCGACGACAACCGTGTATTTGGGAATGCGGGCTGCAATAATTTCAACGCATCTTTCACGCTTGGCGAAAACGGACAGGTTATTATTTCCCGGCCGGCATCTACCATGATGGCATGCCCCAATATGGAAGGAGAAAATAAGTTTATGCAAGCTATCAGCGATACAAGCATGATTACTCTTCCCGATGCTAACACATTGCAATTTGCCAAAGGCGATATGGTATCTGTTATTTTCGAAAAGACATCGAATGAAACAATATAAAAACACAAAAATAAAAAATTATGAAAACGATTTTAAGGTTATCATTTATTATGGCCGTATGCCTCTCGGTAGGTATGACCATACAAAGTTGTAAATCAACAAAAGACAAGGCTCAGAATATCGCAGGTTCTGAAGGGCTTTCTAATATTGAAGTCGACTTGGGTACAACATGGGTATTAAGAACATTCAACGGACAAAATGCCAGTGATTTGTTCAAAGGAAAAACTCCGACCATGACTCTCAATTTTGAGACCAACCAGATGAATGGTAACGGAGGTTGTAATACTTATGGCGGAATGTTTAGTTATAAAGACGGAATGCTCGAGGCTCCTAATCTAGTATCCACTATGATGGCATGTTTCGAGGATAACCGGGAATCGGATTTCTACGCTATGCTGGCAGGTCCTAACTCGGTAAATATAGTTAACGGCGTATTGACCTTGATGAAAGACGGACGCACCGTTGCAGAGTTTGTAAAAGGCATCGACCCGGCTATGCTGTCCGGAGAGTGGATGCTCGAAGCCGTTGCCGGAGAAAACATGCAGGACTTATTTACGGTAGAGGGGCGCACAGCTACTTTATCATTTGATGCAATGGAAGGACGCGTTAGCGGAAATGCAGGATGCAACGGATATGGTGCAACCTACACTATCAACAGCACTCTGTTAGAAGTAGGCCCTATCATGTCTACGCGTATGGCGTGCCCTAATCTGAAAGGAGAAAATAAATTTACCGAAGCGCTGACAGGAACCAGCATGATTGCCGTTACTCAGGATAAATTAACGTTATCGAAAGACGGAAAAGTAGTACTGACATTCAAAAAGCCTCAATAAGATAATTTAAAAGATATAGTATACCCGGCTAATATAATTTAAGCCGGGTATTTTTTAGTTTATAATCCCCATCTCTCTCATAGCTTCAAAAGCTAACCTGGCCGATGGATAAGTAACAGACCCTCCCGCCATTACTCCCAGCTTAATCGCCTCGATTATTTCTTCTGTTGTGGCTTCTTCAGATACACAACCTTGTAGATGATATAATATGCACTCTTCACATCTGCTAAAAACAGAAATAGACAAACCTGTCAATTCCTTATACTTTTTAGGGATTGCTCCTGTAGCGTATACTTCTGTATCAATCGCTCCGAATTCTTTAAAGAATGCATCATTATCAGACATTAATTTATTTAATGAATTTCTTTTTTCATTAAAACTTTCTAATCCCATATAAAAAAATTTAAGTATTATATAAGTTGCTAATTAGGATGATAGCTCTGGATTAAGTAAGCGTATTATATATTCATCAACGGCTTTCTTATCATCCGGGGCGGGTGCCCACGGAGCGATATTTTCGGGAGATAAACGTACATAGGGACCGCTTTTAATTTCATAAAGTATAGTACCTGATTCTACCACTACCAAAGAATGCCAAACTCCTGCTCTTATCTCCAAACCTTTAACATCCGAATCCGGAGACATTTCTATCGCTTTTTCTATACTACCATCATCATTAAAAATAAAGAAAACGATTTTACCCCGCAATACGAAGAATATTTCCTCTTTATCAGGATTTGAATGGCGATGAGGCTGTACATAAGTTCCGGGCTCTACTGCATTCAACAATCTATGGATAGGCTCATCCAGCGAATCGTGGAAATTATAATTTTTCCTCAATCTCGGATTTATACGCGCTTCTTCAGTTAACGAGTCGAATAACTTATTATCAATAACTTTCATCCCGTCAATTTTATTTTCTTCTGTATATTATAAATGTATGAGCATATTTATTTTTTTCATCTCCGGGATTTTCCTTTCTCGAAATCTCTTCCCATATTGTATCATCTATATCGGGAAAAAACGTATCCGCTCCTTCGAAACGATGGTGAATCAGCGTAATGTATAATTTATCGGCTATATCGATTGCCTCCTTATATACAGAACCTCCTCCTATGATGAATACCTGTTCTTCATTCTCTGTTTTCTCAATCGCTTGTTGAAGAGAAAAAGCTGTTTCTGCATTCTCTATTTTAAGGTCCGGATTCTTACTAAGAACAATATTTCGACGTTTAGGCAATGCCCCATTTGGTAGAGACATATAGGTATTTCTTCCCATAATCACAGTATTTCCTTCTGTGACAGATTTAAAATATTTCAGGTCATTTGGTAAGTGACATAAAAGTTGGTTGTTTTTTCCAATCGCATTGTTTTCATCTATAGCAGCGATTAAATTTATTTCCGGCATACCAATAAAATTAAATTAAGATTTTTTTATTACAAATCTAGAAAATACGGATAGAATATTAAAAATTAAATTAATTCTTTTATTTTTTTGGGAAAAATTCGCACATATTATATCTTTGCCGGAAGATGGAAATTAGTTTATTTCATTTTTTATAAAATAATTTGACTTTTTCTAGATCGGAAGA
>DQAM01000297.1 GCA_003523545.1 Dysgonomonas sp. | reverse complement strand
CCATTGTTCTACATATTTTTTTGCTAACATGACCATTGCCACAATGCTCAAAGCTGTAACGAAGCTATCTGCATACACAACCTGACTATCTGTAAATTTACCTAACAGAAATACCAGTAAAACAAATACGACTCCTATAGCGACAATAATTGGCAGATAAAACTTTCGGGGAGTGTGAATCAAATCCGATGCTGTATTCTCAGGTTTATTTCCCTTTGATGTTTTCCATTGAAACCAACCGTAAACTCCCACTATTATATAATAGATATTTATACAGGCAAAAGCATAAAACGTTGCCTGTACATACACAACGGTATAAAATAAAGACATAACAATACCGGTGGCCCACATTAAAATATCAGCGCGGTATTCGTAATAAAGATATAGGAGCCCGACAACAGCTCCTATAATCTCTATCCAGTGTTTTCCTATATATTCCATAATTATATATTAGAACCTGATTCCCAGTTTAGCCATAACGTTACGTGTTGCCTGAGGATATAAACCTATCCAGCTTGATTCAGGACTATCATCTGCAAAACGCACGGTGCTCGCATATCCATTAGCGACATACTTTTTACTGAATACATTATTTACAAAAAATTGAAGGTCTATTTCACCTATCTTATTAGTTTTGAAAGTGTACCCTGCTGTAAAATTAGCAATAAAATAATCATCCAAGCGTCTGTTTTCATTAGAAGTATTATCGAGATATTGCTTTCCTACATATTTCCCAATCAGGGAAAAGCGGAATGATTTATGAGTAAATGAAATTATCCCGCTGCTTATAACATTCGGAGAGAAAGAAATATCACTTTTACCAAAATTTTCAGCGTCCTGTCCGATAATCTCATTACCGTCATAGTAGTCATTTACTGTTTCGTACAAATCGAAATATGCCGTATAATCTTTTATCTTGTTCGAGCTGAATGTTACATTCGCATCTAAACGTAACCATTTGTTAAATTCATAAGCACCCATTAATTCAATTCCGGCGCGATAACTACTTGGTACATTTTCCATAAGCTTGTAACCGGTATCGTTGAGTTTACCTGTTTGAACCATCTGGTTTTTATAATACATATAGTACAAATTAGCATTGAAAGATGTCCGGCCGTTCGAGTATTTATATCCGATTTCATAGTCGAACATCCTTTCCGGTTTTATATCTTGGCTGTTGCCACCTTTCACCGATTCCTTCAGGTCGGCTCTGAGCGGTTCGCGGTTAGCTACAGCCACCGAACCATAAATTTCATGACCGTTGATGTGGTAAGATATTCCGGCTTTCGGATTGAAAAAGCTGTAATAATTATTGTTCTTTATCTCTTCCAGATCATCATCCATGCCTTTCATCCTGTAGTCTACATAACGGTACTGAATATCTCCGAATAATGAAACTTTATCTGTCAGATTATAACCAGCCTTTATAAAGGCATTATAATCATTTTTTTTACCATTATTGAAATACCATTCATAATTGGACGGAATATTTTCGTTGTATTTCACCCACAGCAACCGTCCGAAATGATCTCCATCGAAATGAGAAAATGATATACCGCCTACCAGACTCAATTTTTCAAAATCATAATTCAAAGTAAAATTCCCCGCATAAAAACCGTTTTTCATGGCTTTACGGCGTATCAGGTCTGAACTTGAATAAGTAGAGTCATTAACTGTCTGCTCCGGTAATAGAAAGTTTTTAAATTTCTGGTTTCTTTTGTAATTTTCGTAATATCCATAACCATTATTATAGCTTAACCCCGCGTTCAAAGAAAATCTATCCGATAGTTGATTCGAATAAGTCAACTGTATAATATCGGAATAATAATTATCGGTTTCATTATCGTAATACAACGTATTTCCTGCTTCATCTTTGTATTTTCCCGCAGGATTGTATTTTCTGTCTTCTGCCATCTGTTCCGGTGTTATTCCTTCCCAGGTTATTCCTGTGTGCTGTACTCCATGAATATAGCTGAGACGTATCAACTGGTTATCTGTATAGTAGGATAGGGCAGCATAAGCACCTCGGTGATTTACTTTCCCATTCCTGATATACCCGTCTCCCGTTATACGTGAAAAACGTGCATCGACTGACAGTCCATTCTTCATAACCCCTGTTCCGGCAGTAATTGATGAAGTAATTGTATTATAACTTCCAATAGCAGACGATGCTTCGCCGTATGTTTCGGGACGGCCTCCAACTGTTTTGAGAGAGATGCTTGCCCCGAATGCCCCGGCACCGTTGGTTGAAGAACCTACGCCTCTTTGTATCTGGATATTTTGCAGAGAATTGGAAATATCCGGAATATTTACCCAGTATACTTCCTGAGTTTCGGGATTATTCAAGGGCATACCGTTTAAAGTCACATTGATACGGGTAGCATCAGTACCTCTGATACGTAGTGAAGTATTTCCGACACCTGAACCATCCTCTGAAAAAGCAACAACAGACGGTAAAGTCTGCAAGATATACGGAATATTCTTAGCCGTATTTGTTTCCTTTATCTCTTTAGAATTCATGTTGGAGTAGGCGATAGGCGTACCCTGTCCAACACGGGTTGCGGACACAATTATTTCTCCTAGTTTGACTTGCTGGAGACTGTCTGGAACTTCTTCTGCGACAACAGAAAATCCTGCTAATAATGCAATAGATGTAAAAATTTCCTTTTTCATTTAATCATAAGAAATTTGAATCAATAATGAGATTATTGCTTGTTATAATTAATAAAAAAGGGGATAAAAAGAGAATTTTACCTTATTTTGAAGTAGTTATGCTTGCGCGCCCGGCATATCTAATTCCCTACGCCGGCATTACCCGGATCAGGTTATATGGGTATAATCTCAGCCTCTGTTAAAGAGACACCCCTAAGATCTGACTGCAAATATATAAAGAATTTGTAAAATGGGGATACATAAATGTTAAATTTGAAAGTAGAGTAGGGGATAAACAAAAAGAGAATACCTATCATAAAGGTACCCTCTTTTTTATAAATTTGATATTGTATAATAATTAGTTAAGCTTCTCTGAAAGTTGTCAATTCGCTATGATTTATTCTATTACCATTGCTGTCATAAGTTTCTGTTTTTATGATGCCGGCATTTGGTGAAATCCATTCTACGCCTTTATATCTCATAGTTGTACCGTCACGGGTAACATCATAATCGAAGCTGATTTTTGATGCATTGAATGAACCGGCAGGAGTATTAACGATTTCACTTGTTTCGTATCTGCGGTTATACACTTTGACTCTTATATCACTTACATCATCACTTTTAGATTTGACTGTATATTCTCCTCCGTCCATAGTAAAAGGAGATGTACTAAACGGATCCATACTATCAAAAGAACTTGGATAATCTAAAAAGTTACCAATCAACTCGGTATTTTGAGCCAAAGCATTCATCATGAAAGGAGTAGTATCCGATACATCCATTCTGAGAGAGAAATAACCATCGTTACAGCTGGCGTCTATATTTCCCGTACCTCTCACTTGTCCGGTATTATCCATATATGTGAATCCCATTTGTGTACTGGATCCGGAAGAATAATCGTAAGCATCATTCACCCTGTAAGTCATAGTACTCAGAAGGTTATTGTTCATGTCATAATTGCTGGTGACCATTACTGTACCCTGAGTGGTAGGGAATAGAGGCATACAACCGTCCTGGGCACTAACATAAGAAGATACAGAAAATATTCCTGCAAAAAATAAAAATAATTTTTTCATAAAGTTATCGTGTTTAATTAATAAAGTTTGTTCAATCGTACTGGGTAAACGCTTTGTCGGACCGAAAAGTTTGATCTGTAATGACTTTGAGACAAATATTTATAATTTATTGAGGCTTATTAAATTTTGATGTAAAAAAAGCTTCCATTGTATTTAATGGAAGCTTGTACATAATATAATAGGGTAATATTCTTCTGATTAATAACGCTCGCTTACTACCGGCCAGTTAATTATTTTCCAGATTTCTGTAAGGTGGTCTGCTCTGCGGTTTTGATAATCCAGATAATAAGCATGCTCCCACACATCAAATCCAAGGATAGGAGTCAGACCTTTTGTAACAGGGTTACCTCCGTTTGGTTCTTTCTCGATTGAAAGCTTACCATTAGCGTCTTTTGCAAGCCATACCCATCCTGATCCGAATACTGCTGCTCCTGCATCGTTGAATTCTTTTTTAAAGTTCTCAAAAGAACCGTATTGAGAGTTGATTGCTTCTGCTAATGCTCCAGTAGGACCATTACCTCCTTGACCGGGAGTTGTGAACGAATTGAAATACAATTCATGGTTCAACAATTGTCCCGCATTGTTGAAAATACCGCCGTCACTTTCTTTAACGATAGTGATAAGGTCCGCATTTTCAAATTTTGTACCCTCGATAAGTTTATTCAGATTTGTCACATAAGTATTCAGGTGCTTACCATGGTGCAATTCTACTGTTTGTTGACTGATTACCGGCTCTAAAGCGTTTGTTGCGTATGGCAACTGCATTAATTCAAATTTCATAGCTTTTGTATTTTTGTTATCATTGTTATTATTACTATTATTGACTGCGTTCAAATTCGTCGAAAAACTCAATAATGTAACCAAAAAACACGAAATAATTGTTGTCATAATATTTAACATATATGGTTTGTACAATTATTGAACAACAATGTTA
>DQAM01000296.1 GCA_003523545.1 Dysgonomonas sp. | reverse complement strand
TTTTGGCTTTCTCTTAGCCGGATTTTAACATCTGTTTTTACCTGCATTGCTTTCTCTAAAGCTGTTTTGAAAACAGATTTAGAGACTCCTAAAGAAGAAACGTATTCAAAGCATGCTTTTTCGAGAGCCCTGTCGCTGCTAAATGTAATGACAGGTTTATCGAAAGGAATTCCGTATTTTTCTTCAGGTTCCATCGAACTGCGGATCACTTCGGGATAACCGCTGACCACAGGGCAGTTGAACGAATTGGACGATGCGCCGAATTCTTTTTCTTCTTTCGGGATGATAGGGTAGAAGATACGGTCCACTTTCTGCTCGATAAGAGCAAGAATATGCCCGTGAACCAGTTTCGCTGGGAAACAGATATTATCCGACATAATACTTCCTACACCTTTCTGATAAAGCGGGAAGGTCGATTCGGGCGAAAGCCTCACATTAAAGCCACACTCCGATAATAAGGTATGCCAGAAAGGATAATTGTCGAACATATTCAGAACGCGCGGAATACCTATTGTTTTTCCCTGTTGTATATTATCGGCATTTACGCAATGATTGAACAGAATTTCGTTTTTCTCGTCAAAACCATTGTAACCGCCTTTTTTAGCAACGCTTTTATTGTAAAACACCTTTTCGCATTTATTACCTGCGTAGCAGATATTACCGTTCTCAAATTTGAAACGAAGGACAGAACAGTTATTCGTACACCCTTTGCATTGCAGTTCTTTTGTATTGATATTCTCAGCATTTGGAAGTTCGATTGCCGGTGTACATTTATCTGTATTTTCTTTTTCCCAAAGGCTTCTGGAATATAAAGCTACACCTAAAGCTCCCATTAGTTCCGGGTAATCAGTAGAACTCACGGCTTTGCCCGAAAGCAATTCGAGTGCACGGTATACACCATCGTTACGGAATGTACCGCCCTGAACTACAATGTTGTCACCTAGTTGTTTCAGGTTCGATATTTTCAACACTTTATATAGGCAGTTTTTCACAACCGAATAAGCCAGTCCTGCTGCGATGTCGTCCATTCCGGCATTTTCGCGAAGCGACTGTTTCACTTTCGAATTCATGAAAACGGTACAGCGGGACCCCAGATCGGAAGGATATTTTGCCAGACATGCCGCTTTGGTAAATTCTTCCAGAGACATATGCATGGTAGATGCAAAATTTTGGAGGAACGAACCGCAACCAGCCGAGCAGGCTTCGTTCAGTTCTATATTGGATATAACCCCGTTTTCGGTAAAAATAGACTTGATGTCCTGCCCGCCGATATCAAGTATAAAGGATACTTTCGGGTCGACATATTGCGCTCCCGAAAGGTGAGCCATTGTTTCCACAATACCATAATCGAGACCGAGGGCCGATTTGATAAGGTCTTCACCGTATCCTGTGGCTGCAGAAGAAAGGAATTTATAACTGATGCCCTTTTCAGCAGCTTCTGCGTAAAATTTTTCGAGTCCTTCTATTACTTTCTTTAAAGGATTTCCTTCATTACTGTCGTAAAAACGGTATAGGATACGTGCATCCCTGTCCATAATTACAATTTTGGTGGTAGTAGAGCCGGAATCAATACCTAAAAAGCATTCAATCTTTTTTTTGTTTCCCAGCTCTACAAATTCGAGAGCCTTTATCCTGCGGTTCTTTTTCCATTGGTTGTAATCTTCCTCGTCTTTAAACAATGCAGGCAGGGTTTCGGACTGCATCTTAGTATTGGAAGCCGATTTCTGGATTAAAGAAGTAAGATTGTGATAAACTATTTCTTTTTCCTGATAAAGAGCTGCCCCCCATGCTGGAAAATATTCGCCGTTTTCGGGGAGGATAAAATCCGTATCGTTGATTTTCAGCACTTCGCGGAAAGAATTGCGCAATGCCGGAATAAACGTTAAGGGCCCGCCGATACATAATACCTTAGGTTTCACGTCGAACCCTCTGGCAAGTGTGGTTACACTCTGCAAAGCCACTGCATGGAGTATAGATGCCGAGATATCGGCTACCGGTATGTTCCGGCTGATAAGATTCTGTACGTCTGTCTTTGCGAAAACTCCACAACGTGAAGCAATCGGGTATATTTTCTCGAAATTAAGTGCTTTTTGTCCCAATTCTTCTACCGAGATGTTCATCAGGTTTGCCATTTGGTCGATAAAGGCTCCCGTACCTCCGGCGCAACTACCGTTCATACGGATATCGGGATGTTTTCCCTCTTTGAAGAATACCATTTTGGCATCCTCACCACCTAAATCGATCAAAGTATGGGTGTCGGGATAAATCGTGTTGACTACTTCAACGGCTGCTACGACTTCCTGAACGAAGTTAACGCCGATGCGTTCACCGATACCCATTCCTGCCGAACCTGTGATATTGATACAAAATTCGGTATCGGGAAACTGCTCGATTACCTTGTTCAGCTCTTCGGCAAATGTCTGCTGTATATTTGCCTGATGCCTTTCGTATGATTTGTAGATAATCTGAAAACCGGCATCTATTATTACAATTTTGATGGTAGTAGAACCAACATCCACACCCATTTTGAATTGACGTTTCATATATTTAGAGGTTGGCAGTTTTAACTTCTTCGTTACAGGGTTTGAGTGCATGTATAGTGAACTGAATCACATATTTTTCATGATTGGCTATCAGCCCGTTGTAAGTTTCGCGGGGAATTTCCATCAATGTCATCGCCAGATTTCCGAACATGAAAGGAAACATACACATAGATAGTATATTAAGCAAAAAATCGGCCGTAGGAGTTTCCCGGATACTTCCTTTCTTTATTTCTTCTTGTATCCGTTCATCTATTTTGCTGAATGAACTATAAGGATTCCTGTTTTTTATCCTTTGGGTTAATCCTTCCGGATTCAGGGTTACTTCATTTAGTATGAAAGCGGCAATCTGCGGATATTCGAAAAGGATTTCGTAATAAGTATGAATCCATGTTTCAATTAATTCGAAAAAAGGGAGGTCGGACGTGATTGTCTCAAAAATTCTTTTGGTGAGGACATCCAACGCATTTTCAAAAATTATTTCAAACAGTTTATATTTCGACTGGAAATAATAATTGACCATGGCAACATTCGTATCGGATGCTTTAGCTATATCCCTGACGCTCGTACCTTTAAATCCGTTTTTAATAAACAGTTTCTGAGCTTCTTGCAGTATCCGCTCCTTTACTTCGGAGCATTCATCACGGTTAAACATATGTTCTAAACGATTGTTTAACCGCAAAAATAGAGAATAAAAAAGAACTAAACAACTGTTTAAAACATTTATTTAGAAAATAATTTTTAGGACGTCCAACCTCTTTTGTAAAATTGTTTCTTATGAAATTAAGATTTCATAAAGTAAATCTATATTGCATAATAGGAAAGAAATTTATTGGGCTAACATTTTTATGAGATTATCTAACCTTTCCTCTTTATTTTCGCCTTCTATTATAATGTCGGGTGTAGTACCTGCTTCACTATTTATACTGCCGTCCGCATTAAGTCCTGCTGTAACCGGAAAACGCACCAGAATATGGCTTTCGGGCAGTAGTGCTAGCACAGGGACGCTTCCTACTCCGTCGCCTGCTGTCGTTTGGCCTGCAACCTTTGCCCATCCTGTATTTTTACAAAAATAGGCAAAGCCTTCCGCCGAAGAAAAAACTCTTTTATCTACCAGCAAATAAATATCTCCGTCAAAAGCGACAGGGTTGTTTGGTGGGACCGAATCAGCTTCTTCTATGAAATAATAACTGCCATCTAAAAGATCGGAATGAATTTTACTGTAGAAAGGATTGTCCTTATCTAACTTTTTCTTGGTAGTAAAATCTCCTTCATAATATTTTCTGTTTAGTTCACCCCCTTTTATACCATAATAAACCGGAGATACGATTGTGTCTTTTATCAGGCGCGCAACAATCATATCCGACCAGTAACTGGTAGATCCGCCACCGTTTCCCTGTATATCGATAATAAGGTTTTTTACTCCTTTCAGATTATCTATGAATTTTTCAATCTTCGGTTTGTCTTGCTCAATAAGTTCCATTGCTATAGACGGTATCCGCATAATGGCAATACCCTTGTCTGCCATGATGGTGTCGCTATATTGGGATATTTCTCTCGAAGAATTCTCCGTTATTGAAGTATCATTCTCCGTTTTTGGCTTCGGCTTCATCATCTCACTCCAGTATTCGACCTGTGGGATAGATTCTTCTAGGGTTTCGACCCAGGCACTGTATCGGGGTATATCTATAGCTATTTGTTTATATCCTGTTAAAAAACCTTCATACATGAGTGTGGGGGATAAATCGGTATGACCGTCTTTAAGCTCTCTCAATATATCTATCAATGTGTGGAGATATACGGAATCGGATGCAGTAGACCGTACGCGTTGTATGTACTCTTCTTTTTTTCCCAGCCAGTCTACACCTGATTTGCGCTTTGCTTTCCCGAAATAGGGATAGTTAGCTTGCATAGTCTCGTAGAGGTAAAGGAAATCGTTAACTTTTTGTTCCTCGCTTAACTGTAATTTTTTATCGCACGAAAAAAAAAGTATGGCAAGTCCAAATACGGATAAGAAGAGATGTTTTTTCATATAATTTATTTATGAGTGATATTAGGACCGTAAATATATAAAAAATGCCCTATTGATTAGAGCATTTTTATGTAACAATTATTTCTTTATTTTTTTACCCAGCCATTCGTCCCGGAGCCACAATTCGTTGACGCGCCCTCCACGGAAAAAACTCCATATGATATCCCTGTCGAATTCCATAATGGAACCGTCTGGCGCTACCATGACCCAAAGATAATGCCCCGTTTTTTTTTCGCGGAATTTTACCCAAAGTCCGTTTGATTTGGCGGTTCTTCCATTTTTGTCGATTATCTTTTCAGAATAATCGTCCGTCCATTGAAAGTCCGAGTTCACCAAATCAGGTGCATATTTTTTGAAAAAACTTAAAGCTATTTCTTTGCCTTTCGATTCGCTGATCGAATTTATGTTAACCATGTCTTCGGAGAGACGGGCAAAGCCTTTTAGATTTCCCGAATTATCCAGTATCACGGTTACGTGAGGAGCATGCAGTTTGAGATTCTGAGAAGTTACAGGTTCATATCGAAAAATATGTACGTCTGTCTTATTGATTTTATCCTGTAAAGAAAAAATGAGATTATACTCTTTTTCTTTCGGAGC
>DQAM01000374.1:11093-14609 GCA_003523545.1 Dysgonomonas sp. | reverse complement strand
CGCTCTTCCGATCTGTATATGACTTTTTACCACCGGCTTCCATATTCTGGAAAAACTTTCCACCACCTTTGTTTTCTTCTAATAAAACATTACCCTCCAAATCTGTAAATACGACTTCTCCCGTAACAGTAGACACCAACGCTTTGGTAGTCGCAGTTTGCAGAATGATGTTTTCTCCATCCTCCATAACTTCCCATCCATCCGCTTTGAAGCTATCGAACGATGTTATCAGACTGTTTTTTTCGGGAAAAGAATTTTCGGGCGTAGCCGTTACACGGATAATATCGTCCGTCACGACTTCCAGCCTTACCTTTTTAGTGGAAAGTTTATCGGACTGATTGACTGTAACTTCTATCCCTCCATTTATTTTTTTATAGGGACCCGAATTGCATGCGAGAACGAAAAAAGGAAGTAAAAAGGCTATCGCCATCCTATGTTTTCTCATGGTTTTATATTTTATAATTTTATATTTTAATTCTCGTTAACAAAATTAGTACGGCTTTCGTAAATACATGTGGCTAAATGTTTTGAAAACAAGGCGGGGTTGAAAATAGGCAGGGTTGATATGTTTCTTTAAGAGGGTTAATATGCTAACAAAAGATGATTTACTCTAAAATTTGTTTAATTTTGTTGTAAACCTGTTGAGTTAACCCTGATACCATATGCGCAGATCCACATTCATAATATTGCTTGTGGGAATATTCACCCATTCCCTCTACCCGCAATCTTTCGATTTTTCCCATCTCGATAATACACACGGATTGTCCAACAATCAGGTGGAATGCATTTTCAAAGACAGCCGGGGTTTTATATGGTTCGGCACCAACTCCGGATTGAACCGTTATGACGGACGCAACTTCAAAGTATACAAGCATAGTAAAAAAGACTCTCAAAGTATTCCTTACAATCGGGTGACATCCATTCAGGAAGATTTATCAGGGAATTTATGGTTGACCTCTACCGGAGGAAACTATTTTGCAATCTATGATTATAAAACCGAAAAATTCATTGCAAATATAGATTCTGTCCTTTCCGTAATGGACTTACCGCCTTCATTGAGCGGTATTCAAATAGACAATAATAAAAATCTTTACCTGTACTATTCGAATCGAGGTTTTTATAAATACAATCCCAATAGTGGTGAAAAGTTATTTTATGAACAATCAGAGGCTCCCGGTAACTTGAATACAGGAGAGATACAAAGCTTTAAAGTAAAGGACGGTTTCGTATGGATATTGTTCCGCAACGGCTTATTACAGAGATTGAACGAAAACACGGGAAAAGTAGACATACAGAATACTTATTTTCTGGAAAATTCAAGAAACGCGACCATCGATAAAACTGTTTTTATAGACTCGCAAAACGATGTATGGATTTATCCGTCGGTAGACGACCAAGGCACTGCCTGCCTGAATGTAGAAAATCAATCGTGGATATTTTTCGGAAAGAACGGAAACCATCCTTTGTCCAATAATTTTGTCAGGGATGTAGATCAGGACAATGAAGGACTGATATGGATAGCTACAGACCATGGCGGGGTAAATGTATACGACAAATCGAATGGCACAATGAACGTTTTGGGCAATGATATTTTTAATGCCAACACTATAAGCCATAATTCTGTAATCAGCCTCTATTGTGACCAGGATGGCATCGTATGGGCCGGAACTTACAAAAACGGCGTTTCGTACTACCATCCCAATATGTTCAAGTTCAAAAAAACACCATTGTTTTATCATTTCAAGCAAGATAATGAGATTTTTGACTGCAACGTAATCCTGAAGGATAAGGAAAACCGTCTTTGGATAGGAACAAACGGCAACGGATTAATACAATACGATGAAAAAACAGATAAAATAAGGACTTTTAAACATACTGCAAATGATAATACAAGCATATCGTCAAACATCATAACCGGCTTATCACAAGACCATTCCGGAAAATTATGGATAGGGACATTCATGGGAGGAATGAATGCATTTAACGGCGAAAGTTTTACACATTATCAAATGGACGAAACAAATTCCAATTCACTTTCGAGCCGTAGTATTTACGGCCTGCTGGAAGATGATGAACATAACATCTGGATAGCCACCCTCGGAGGAGGAGTCAATAAACTCGATGCATCCCGCACGATTTTTACACGGTACAACAGGTATACTACACCTTCACTGCCATCGAATTATATTGTGTCCATGTCAGTGGGGCCGTTCAATAATATCTATCTAAGCACCGACAACGGCATATGTTATATAGATGCAAAAGACAAACAAATAAAAACCTATTTCAAAGACAGCCGTCTAATAGACTCCATCTCAAATAATGTAATTAACAACACATTTGTCGATTCCCGCAACTTAGTATGGATTGCTACTGATAACGGATTGAATGTTTATAATCCTTTAACCCGCAGTTTTACCTATATAACGACTAATGAAGGCTTGCCCAGCGACGAAGTGGTTTCTATCATAGAAGATAACAACGGGAATATGTGGGCAGGAACACGCAACGGACTGACATGTATTTTTTGCAGTTTTCCGAACAATAAGCTCGATTATTCACTGGTCTATTTCGATACTAAAGATGGGCTTCCGAGCCAGGTATGCAACCAAAACGCTATTTATAAAGACCGGCAGGGAATCATCTATGTAGGATGCACCAGAGGTTATATCAGTTTCAATCCCGATGATATTAATTTTAATGAAGTAAAGCCCCAGCCGAAATTCACAGAATTACTGATTGCAAACCAGATTGTATCGCCTAACCGGAAATTCCGGGACCGCGTTATCCTGAAAGAAACGATTTCAGATATAGACAAACTGGTGTTGAAACACAACGAGACCAATTTCACTTTACGCTTTTCGGCACTAAATTACATCCATCCCGAAAAGAACAGTTACCGCTATATGCTTCACGGATTGGATACAGAGTGGACAGAAGTAAAAAACGGTATCGGTTCGGCATCCTATTCGAACCTAAATCCCGGAAACTACAAACTGATAGTATATGCAAGCAATGACGACGGAGTATGGTCGGATAAACCGATCACAATGGAAATTATTGTAAGACCTCCTTTTTGGATGACCTGGTGGGCTTTTCTGATCTACCTGGTTATTATTGCTTTTATAATACAGTCTTTTGTCAAATATAAACTGAACAGGCAGAAAAAGGAATTCGAGCAGACCCAGAAAATCATGGAAGCCAATAAGACACATGAAGTGGACGAACTCAAATTCCGGTTTTTCACCAACATTAGCCACGAGTTTAAGACTCCCATTACTCTTATACTTACACCTCTCGAAAAACTCCTGAAAGAGCCGGTAACAGATGAACAAAGGTCGTTGCTCAACATCATGCGGAGAAATGCATTGAATCTGCTTAATATGGTCAATGAGATACTCGAGTTCCGCAAGCTGGACTTGAAAAAAATGAGCATACATATTTCTTCAGGAGATATTATATCATTTGTGAAAGACATCTGCCAGTCGTTTTCATCCCTGGCTTCGGACAAATCGG
>DQAM01000374.1:5837-10930 GCA_003523545.1 Dysgonomonas sp. | reverse complement strand
CCTGGCTTCGGACAAATCGATAAAACTGACATTTACTTCTTATCTGGAGGAACTTCAAATGGATTTTGACCCCGAAAAGATGAATAAGATTGTTACAAATCTTCTTTCCAATGCTTTTAAATTTACTGAGAAAGGACACATCGATATCAGCGTCGGCATAACTGAGTCTTTACAGAACCGGGATGATAAGATGCTTGCCATCAAAGTTTCGGATACGGGCATAGGTATAGAAGAACAATATATGGACAAGATTTTCGATCGTTTTTTCCGCATCGATAATCCCCAGAAAAGCAGTGCTTCGGGAACCGGTGTCGGACTTCATCTGGTGAGCGAATATGTAAAGCTTCACAATGGCAAAATCCAGGTAGAAAGCATCGTGGGGAAAGGTTCGGTATTTACGGTGCTGATACCGATAGGAAATTCATCGGTGAAAGAAATAAAAAACCAGAATGTCATTTTCTCTTCCGATAATTCTCAGGAAAGCGTCAACCCGCAAGAGATACAGGAAGACATAGCTGATAACAGAAGCAACCTTCCTCTTTTGCTTGCGGTGGATGATAATGAGGATTTCCGCCAATTTATCCGCAGTTTATTTATTGGGAAATATCGTGTAGTTACAGCCAACAACGGTGAAGAAGCCTGGAATGAGGTACTAAAAGAACTGCCCGACCTGATTCTGTGTGATGTGATGATGCCCGTTATGGACGGATATGAATTTTGCCGGAAAGTAAAAGAAGATATACGCACCTCCCATATACCTGTAATACTACTGACTGCCAAATCCTCGGAAGAAAATAAATATTCGGGGATTGAAGCAGGAGCTGACGATTATATCTCCAAGCCTTTCAACATCGATATGCTGTCACTCAAAATCGAGAAAATTATAGAAAAACAAAAGAAAAGTCAAAGCAATTTCAAAAAGAAAATCGACATATCCCCGAGTGAAATCCAGATTATGACTATGGATGAGAAGTTCGTCAAAAAAGCGGTTTCTATTGTCGAGCAGAACATGGACAATCCCGAATTCCTTGTTGAAGACCTTTGCCGTGAGATGGCAATGAGCCGTGTCTACTTTTATAAAAAAATACTAGCACTGACGGACAAATCCCCTTCCGAATTTATACGCTTCATCCGGTTGAAAAGAGCGGCCTATCTGCTCGAAAAGAGCCAGATGTTTGTCAATGAAGTTGCTTTTCAGGTAGGATTTAACGATCCGAAGTATTTCCGTAAGTACTTTAAAGAAGAATTCGGTGTGACTCCTACCGAATATAAAAAGAAGTTTTCGGACGAGCAGTAAACATATCGCACCCTTTTATCTAACATAACAACCCTATCTGAAATCGCGGGTGCACCCTTATCGGAAACATATAGGCTAAAGACTCCGGCAGTTTAATAATACATTTGCACTATTAAACTGCCACAACGCCATGAAAAAAATTATCCTGCTAGCCGTTAGTCTCTTTTGTCTTTTTAATCCGCTCTCAGCACAATATATTTATCCTTTTCAGGATATATCACTTCCTGACGAGGAACGCGTAGATAAATTATTGTCGATAATGACCATCGACGAGAAAGTAAATGCTTTATCCACCAATTTAGGTGTTCCCCGCCTGGGAATAAGAAGTACCGACCACTCCGAGGGCCTTCACGGCATGGCTCTTGGCGGACCTGCTAACTGGGGTGGATTCAGGATGATCAATCATCAGCGTATACCCGATATTTATCATACCACCACTTTTCCACAAGCTTACGGCCTCGGCGAAACATGGGATACCGGACTTATCCGCCGGGCAGCAGATATAGAAGCCACCGAAATACGGTTTTATACACAAAATGCCAAATATCAAAAGGGCGGATTGGTAATGCGCGCACCCAATGCAGACCTGGCACGGGACCCCCGATGGGGAAGAACCGAAGAGAGTTTTGGTGAAGACCCTTATCTGGTTGGTGAAATGACCGTTGCATTTGTCAAAGGATTGCAAGGCGATAATCCAAAATACTGGAAATCGGCTTCACTGATGAAGCATTTCCTGGCAAACAGCAATGAAGACGGACGCGACTCCACATCTTCCAATTTTGACGAACGCTTATTCCGTGAATATTATGCTTATCCTTTCCATAAAGGCATCCAGGAAGGTGGTTCACGGGCATTTATGGCCGCTTATAACGGTTGGAACGGCACAGCCATGACCGTCCACCCTGTTTTGCAGGAAGTGACACGTAACGAATGGGGAAATAACGGGATTATTTGTACCGATGGCGGAGCCCTCGATTTATTGATAAAAGCACACAAAGCCTACGCCGATCATACCCAAGGAGCCGCAGCTGTAATCAAAGCCGGAGTCGGACAATTTCTCGACAATTATAAGCCGTATGTATATGATGCACTTCAAAAGAGTCTTATTACAGAAAAAGATATTGATAAAGCTATCCGGGGTAATTTCATTATAGCCCTTAAACTGGGTTTACTCGATGCGGACCAAACGAATCTGCCCTATTCGGATATTGGAGTTACAGATACAATTGCACCTTTCAGGAAGAAAGAAATACAGGATTTTGTACGGCTGGTAACAGCAAAATCCGTTGTGCTTTTAAAAAACAAAAATAAACTATTGCCACTTGACAGGAATAATATAAAATCCATTGCCGTAATCGGCCCCCGTGCCGATGAAGTTTTACTGGACTGGTACAGCGGTACTCCCCCTTATGTGGTGACAATACTTCAAGGCATCAAAAATACGGTTGACCAAAACACGACAGTACATTATGCCTCTTCCAACGAAGCCGATAAGGCTGTCGAAATAGCGCAAAAAGCAGATGTCGCAATTGTCTGCATAGGCAACCACGTCTACGGTACAGACCCCCGATGGAAATATTCACCCGTCGCCAGCGACGGCCGGGAAGCTGTAGATAGGAAAGCCCTCTCTCTGGAGCAGGAAGATTTAGCAAAAGCAGTGTACAAAGCCAACCCGAACACAGTTATGGTTCTGGTGAGCAGTTTTCCTTTTGCTATCAACTGGTCGCAGGAGAACCTGCCTGCCATATTACATATTACGAATAACAGTCAGGAACTTGGCAACGGACTGGCTGATGTTATTTTCGGGAAATTCAATCCTGCCGGACGGACTAACCAGACCTGGATCAAATCGATATCCGATTTACCTCCGATGATGGATTATGATATTCGTAACGGACGTACATATATGTATTTTACAGGAGAGCCTTTATATCCATTCGGTTATGGATTGAGTTATACCGACTTCTTCTATTCCGGTTTGAAATTCTCAAGTCCTGTGCTAAATCAGGATGGAACTGTAACTATTTCTTTACAGGTAAAAAATACAGGCAGAATGGACGGTGAAGAAGTTGTTCAACTATATGTTTCATTTCCGGAATCGAAAGTACAACGACCTGTAAAGCAATTGAAAGGATTCGACAGGGTTATGATACCCGCAGGCGAATCCAGAACAATCGAATTCAGCCTGAAAGCTGAAGACCTCGCATATTGGGATACCAATAAAAAGCGCTTTGTAACGGAACCGGGGCAAGTGAATATAATGGTCGGAAGTTCTTCCGAAGATATCCGATTAATTAAGAAATTAAAAGTAAAATAAAAATATAAGAGTGTTGTTTTTATAATACTATCCAACGATATTTTAATAAATTTATCATAAAATGAAGAAACTTATAATTTACAGTATGGCCAGCCTATTAACTTTTTCTGCCGCAGGACAATCCAAAGAACTTCCTGTATATCTTGACGACACAAAACCTGTTGAAGAAAGAATAGAAGATGCATTAACGAGAATGACCCTCGAAGAAAAAATAGCCATGGTGCACGCTCAATCAAAATTCAGTACGAAAGGCTGTCCCCGGTTGGGAATTCCCGAGGTATGGATGAGCGACGGGCCTCATGGCGTACGTATGGAAATCGACTGGGACACTTGGAACCATGCCGGATGGACAAACGACTCATGCACCGCCTTCCCGGCATTGACCTGCCTTGCCGCCACATTCAATCCGCAGCTATCCTACGAATATGGGAACGCTTTAGGTGAAGAAGCCCGTTTCCGTAAAAAAGATATGATCCTGGGACCGGGTGTCAATATCTACCGTACACCTATGAACGGACGCAACTTCGAATATATGGGTGAAGACCCTTTTCTGGCTTCTAAAATGGTTGTCCCGTACATCCAAGGTGTACAGCGCAACGGCGTAGCTGCAACGATGAAACATTTCGCGCTGAATAACCAGGAATTATGGCGCGGACATATAGACGTAGAAGTAAGCGACAGGGCTTTGTACGAAATTTATCTGCCTGCTTTCAAAGCCGGAGTCCAGGAAGGAAAAGCATGGGCGGTTATGGGTTCTTACAATAAATACAGAGGACAATATTGCAGCCACCACAAAAGACTGATAAACGAAATTCTGAAAGGCGAATGGAACTTCGACGGAGTAGTAGTTACGGATTGGGGAAGCGCACATGATACCCGCGAAGCAGCTTTATACGGGCTGGATATGGAAATGGGAACATGGACAAACGGGTTGACGTGGGGAGAAAGTTTCGCATACGATAATTATTATCTGGCACAACCTTATCTCGACATGATTCAGAAGGGAGAACTTCCGGAATCTACTTTAGATGAAAAAGTAAGAAGAGTCCTCCGCCTCAATTTCAGAACAAATATGGATAGAAACCGGCCCTTTGGAAGTTTCACTACTCCCGGACATTCCGATGCTGCACGCAGGATTGCAGAAGAAGGGATCGTGCTGCTTAAAAACGAAAACAACTTCTTCCCTATCCCCAAAGGAAAATATAAAAAGATAGTTGTAATAGGAGAAAATGCAACCCGCTCATTAACAGTAGGCGGTGGTTCTTCCGAACTGAAAGTGAAATATGAAATTTCTCCTCTGGATGGTTTAAAAGCCCAATATGGCGAAGAGAATGTATTTTATGCTATGGGGTATGGTTCGGGGCCGACAGTCTACGACCAGTTTGTGCCTTCTCCTTACGACGAAAAGGCATTGAGGGAAGAAGCAGTTGCTTTAGCTAAAGATGCAGATGTGGTTTTATTTTTCGGTGGATTAAACAA
>DQAM01000374.1:0-5700 GCA_003523545.1 Dysgonomonas sp. | reverse complement strand
TTTTTCGGTGGATTAAACAAGAATTACCAGCAGGATTGCGAGGGCGGTGACCGTATTACTTATAACCTGGCATTCGGACAGAACGAACTTATCGAAGAACTGCTGAAAGTAAATAAAAATACAGCTGTTATCCTGATAAGCGGAAACGCGGTTGCTATGCCCTGGTTAGATAAGGTTCCGGCATTGATTCAATCGTGGTATCTCGGCTCGGAAGCAGGCAGTGCCACCGCTAATATTATCTCCGGTAAAGTCAACCCATCCGGCAAATTGCCGTTCAGCTTCCCTAAAAAGCTGGAAGATAATGCAGCTCACAGTTTTGGAGAAATATCTTATCCGGGCGACAGCATCAAGCAGATATACAAAGAAGATATTTTTGTAGGATACCGTTGGCACGATACCAAAAAGATTCCGGCTATGTTTCCATTCGGTTACGGACTTTCTTATACAACTTTCGAATATGGGAAAGTAACTGCTGATAAAAAGCAATATACAAAAGACGAGATTATCCGGCTATCTTTTACCTTAACGAACAAAGGCAAATCGGACGGAGCGGAATCCGTACAGATTTATGCCTCACAGATAAACCCGTCGCTAGCGCGTCCTGAAAAAGAGCTGAAAGCTTTTGACAAGATTTTCCTGAAAGCAGGTGAATCCAAGAATGTAGAGATAGCTGTTCCGGTAAAAGATTTGGCTTACTTCGATGATAACAAACACGATTGGGTTGTCGAGGCGGACAAGTTCACTCTTCACTGTGCTGCATCATCTGCCGATATCAAAAGTTCGGTTACTGTAGAAGTAAAATAATATCCTTATGAAACTAAAAGTATTGTTTCTGACCTGTTTTATTACAATTAGTATCGCACAAGGATTTTCTCAAAACGGATATAAAAACCCTATCATAAGAGGGTTCAATCCCGATCCCAGTGTATGCAGGGTAGGCGATGATTTTTATCTTGTAACGTCTTCTTTCGAATATTTTCCCGGATTACCGATTTACCATAGTAAAGATTTAATCAATTGGAAACAGATTGGTCATTGCCTGACCCGCGATTCTCAATTGCCTTTGCAAAAGACATATTCATCAGGAGGATTGTTTGCACCCTCCTTGCGTTATCATGACGGAGTTTTTTATGTCATCTGTACGAATGTAACCGGAGGCGGTAATTTTTTCTGTACGGCCACCGATCCGGCAGGCCCTTGGAGCGAACCTACCTGGCTCGAAGTGAAAAGTATAGACCCCGATATTTTCTGGGACGAAGCCGGTAAGACTTATCTTATAACGCAGGGAGACGAGGGTATTCGTGTGACGGAAATAGATTTGAGTACCGGAAAGTCCATTTCTGACGAACGGTTGGTATGGGGCGGAATCGGTGGACGATTTCCCGAAGCTCCTCATGTTTATAAGAAAGACGGCTATTATTACCTGCTTTTAGGTGAAGGCGGAACAGAATATATGCACAGCGTAACCATAGGCCGGAGCAAACACATTTACGGGCCATACGAATCATGTCCTCTAAACCCTATTCTCACACATGCAAACCGCATCGGACAAGGCAATCCAATACAAGGTGTCGGACATGCCGACCTTGTGCAGGCTCGCGATGGTTCGTGGTGGGCTGTATTTCTCGGATTCAGAGTGACTCATCCTTATGCCTATTACCATGTTCTGGGCAGGGAAACCTTTTTGGCCCCGGTAGACTGGCCCGAAAACGGATGGCCCCAGATAAACGGCAACGGAACGGTATCTCTGCAAATGAATGTGCCGACACTGCCCCTGCATCCGGTGGAAGAAGTTTCCGGTTATACAGACTTCGATGAAGATAAATTAGGGTTTGAATGGCAATACCTTCGAAATCCCATCAGAGAGAATTACTCTCTGAGCGAAAGGATAAGTTTTCTGAGGATTACCGCTTCACCCGTTACATTGAACGATGCAGACGCTGTATCTTTTGTCGGGCGCAGGCAGACCGAACATGATTTCACCGTCAATACAATTCTTGAACTGCAGGCATTAAACGATAACGAGGAAGCCGGGATAACTTTAATCCAGAACAATACTCATCATTATGATTTGTTACTTAAAAAATCGGGTAAAAAATATGCCGTACAATTACGGGTTAAAGTAGGTTCGTTATCCTATATCGCAACAGAAAAGGAGGTGGAATCAAATACAGTAAAATTCCGTATAACCGGGAATCCGTCTCAATATTCATTCTTTTTCTCAAATAAGGATAGGGATGATTATATAGAATTAGGTAAACTGGATACCCGTTATTTAAGTACAGAAGTAGCCGGAGGTTTTACCGGAGTAATGATAGGTCTATATGCTTCTTCTAACGGGATGCCGACCCATGCAAAAGCCTATTTCGATATGTTTGAATATAAAACGAACTGAATATATATGAATAAGAAGCTGTTCCAAAAGCATTTAGAAGACAAGAAATAAACTTTTAAAGCATAATTTGTTTTGTCATCCTGAGTGAAATGAAAGATCTAAAATGAAAAACTTCGAGATTTTTCACTTTGTTCAACATGACAATAATAAAAAATGCTTTTGGAATAGCCTCTTATTTAGTAAAGACCTATATAATTACCTAATCCTCTACTTCCAGTTTAACTTTCTTATCATTTACCATTACATAGTATTCGCCAGCTTCTACGAATCTATCTCCATTTCCATCGATAAATCCTAAATCCCGGAGCGGATCGATTTCGAAGCGGAAAACCTTAGTTTCACCTTCACGGATCAATTGCTTCTCAAACAATTTCAATTCTTTTACCGGACGCGATGTGGTAGATACCGGATCATAGATAAACCAGTGCACCGTTTCCATCCCATCCATCCCGCCAGTATTCGTTACCGCTATTTCTGCCGTAAGCTTATCTTTTTTTCTTATTTTTTCAGACGATATTTTTATATCTCCGTATTCATAATTTGTATAACTTAAGCCATGAGCAAATCCGTAAAGCGGAGTACTCGGTATATCCTGATATTTACCTTGGTGTGTCCGCCCGCTTTTTCGCTGGTTATAATAAATAGGTATCTGTCCGGTAGAATAAGGGAAAGTGATAGAAAGTTTTCCCGAAGGATTGATTCTCCCAGCTATGATTCCGGCAATCGGATTTCCTCCTGCAATACCGGGCTGCCATACCTGCAGCATAGCATCGCTAAGCTTCTCCAAGCGGTTTAGTTCTAACGGACGTCCGCTCGAGAGTAATAGTATTATTGGTTTTCCTGTTTCTTTAAGTGCTGCAACCAGTTCTTCTTGTATAGAAGGTAATGCAATCGTCGACCTGGAAGCATTTTCACCGCTCCACTGAGCTTTTTCCCCTAAGCATGCGATTATTACATCCGCATCCCGGGCGGTTGCTTTTGCTTCTTCAAATCCGGATTTATCCTCTCCATCAAAATCACATCCCGAAGCGTATAATAACCGGGCTCGATTTTTAAACTCGTTTTCCAAACCCGCATAAATAGTTACAGCATCCTCTGCGTTCCCGTGTGCTCTCCACGAGCCCAGCAGATGCCACTGGCTTTTTGCCATAGGTCCTACAACTGCTATCTTAGAACCGTTTTTTAAAGGCAATACATTGTCTTCATTTTTAAGCAATACTATTGATTCCTCTGCTAGTTTTTCTGCAATCTTCAGGCTTTCAGGCAAAAGAAACCTTTCTTTCTCCGTACTCGACGGTGTATAAGGGTTGTCAAACAATCCCAGGCGGAATTTTACCCTCAATACACGTTTTACGGCGTCGTTCAGCAGCTCTTCCGATACTTTTCCTTCTTTAACCAGAGTGGCCAAATGATTGTTATAACATTGATTCATCATATCCATTTCCACGCCCGCATTAAAAGCTTTCATTGCAGCCTCTTTACGGTCTTTTGCCACACCCTGTGAACGCAGCTGCTCTATAGCTCCCCAATCGGAAACAACAAAACCGTCGTGCCCCCAGCGTTTTTTTAATATCTCAGTCAGAATATAATGATTGGCTGTTCCCGGGGTTCCACTGATATCATTGAAACAGCTCATTAAAGTAGCTGCGCCTGCCTTTACTCCCTCTTCATAAGGCAGCATATATGTATCCCAAAGCGTTTGCCTGGATATTTCCGTATAAACATAATCGCGCCCGGCCTCTGATGCCCCATAGCCTACATAATGTTTCAGGCATGCCGCAACATTTTTACTTCCCGAAATATCATTTCCCTGATAACCTTTGATGGATGCTGCTCCAAATACAGCATTTGTATATGGGTCTTCACCATATCCTTCCGATACACGGCCCCAGCGGCCGTCGCGGGCAACGTCCACCATAGGCGAGAAAGTCCAGTCTACACCCGACATCCTCGCCTCCTGCGCCGCCACGGCACAAGCCTGCTGCACCAAGGTAGGATTCCACGAACAGGCCTGTGCTAAAGAAATAGGATAAACCGTACGGTAACCATGAATCACATCGTACCCAAACAGAATGGGTATGCCCAAACGGGAAGTTTCCACTGCCTTCTTTTGCACCTGATTACGCAAATCGGGATTGCTGCTGAAATAAATCAGAGAACCTATTTCCGCCGGAATATCATTTATGGGATCAGCCATATTATTGGCATTATCATTGCGTCCCAGCGTATATTGATTAAGCTGCATCACTTTTTCCTCTAATGTCATTCGGGACAATAAGTCTTCTACTCTCCTTTCAACGCTTTGATTAGGATCTTTATATAATAAAGCATCTTTTTGGTACTGTGCCCAAATATTCACACTTGAGAGAATCAATGTAAAAAGATAAATTACTCTGATTTTTTTCATTTGGTTTTAAGCTTTTCTGATTTAAAACTAATTATTTCTTTTATTTAAATACCGGGGTTTCAGACAATCTTACGGATGTACGCTTGTTGTTCTTCAGTTCGAAAATAACCACCTCATTTTTACCTTTTATCAGGTTGTCTGCTGGTATCTGTATAGATTGCTGTTTTTCTTCTTCCCAAAACGATCCTACATAATTTCCGTTGATCCATACTTCTCCCATTCCCCATCCGGATATATCGAGATAAGTATCTTGAGTAGTGCCTATATTGAAGTATCCCTTATAGAAAGACGGTAATTGAGTGTAGGAATTCATTTCTTCGAATTGCAATTCATTTATATCACAATCTTTTATATGAAGAGGTATTATTGTCCAGTTCTCAATATCACGCCCCTCCAGATTGATATTCCCGAAAAGCCCTTTTGAATTGTCCAATATTTCGGGTCCGTATGTGATTCGCCCGATATTTTCGGTATATATCTTTAAAGTATATTTTCCCGGAACAGTGTTCAATGTCAGTTTTTTGTTATTATCACTAACAGTCCCCTGCAATTTATCATCTATATATATTACCGCATAATCCCTCACATTTTCTATTTCGAGAACAGCTTCCGGAGATTCTATTTCTAATTCGGTCTGGTATAAGACATATCCGAACTCTATATCCAAATCATTGAATGGAAGCAGGGATTCGGATTCTGTTGACTCTCCGTAAACTTGTTCCAATGAAGCTGTTTCGGTGATCTGAACCTCTTGTGTGTACCCTGTGTAACTAAAAAGAGAAAACAGCAAAACTGACAAACAAAAATATTTCATAATCCTCAACTATTAAATAAAAAGGTGGTAAAGGCTGGAATTATGTAAATACCCATATTACCAATACCACCTTTTGCAAACCTA
>DQAM01000376.1:2627-11858 GCA_003523545.1 Dysgonomonas sp. | reverse complement strand
CTCTTCCGATCTCTTATTATCCGTATGACCCCACTGTTCAGAATACAAATTCGAGACAGTATCTTTTTAGCGTAAATACCGACCAACGGACTAAAAACGGTTATGAATACAGTGACTTACTATGGTCTTCTGCTCAGGGAGTATCTCCTACCCGCACACCTGTAGATCTATCCTTTTCACACGTTTTGAGCAAAATACGCATAAATATTAAATCGGAAATACCAGAAGTAGAGCAGCAACTGGAGAATGCTGTTGTTTCGGTACTTAACACAAGGCAGCGAACCAGTGTAGACCTTTCGACCGGAAATAATATGCTCGATGATTCATCCGACCTTGCCGAAATATTTACATTCCATCATTCTACACCCGCAAGCGGATATACGAGAAGTTGTGAAGCTATTTTAATTCCCCAGACTTTAGGGAGTAATACGCCATTCATACGTATCGATATTCCATCTGTAGGGTCGAGGTATACTTATACTTCAACAAGCGATCTTTTATTAGAAACAGGTACTGAGCGGACTATCAATATAACTATAACCGAATTAGGATTATCTGTATCGGTCGGCTCAATTTCCGAATGGCAGGAGTCGGAAGTCATCGAAGGGGAAATAGGTACGCCTATCCCAAAAGTAGTAGACTTATCGACTATCGACTGGAATACTTCCTTAGTACATAAAGTATATGACAATGGCGTACAAATAGGACAGATATGCAGGGAATATCTGTTTAAGACAGGTACCGGAGGTGTAGATGTACAGGCAATAGTGGTTTACCGGATGAGCAATACAGGTATAGTAAATGATACTTTGGGTTATGCAGTACAAGTGATGAATCGCAACCGTAATACTGTAACCCAGCAATACGAACCCAATCCCGGTAATGTGCACGGAGGGACAGTAACATGGGGAATAGCAAATAATTCGCTTCAGGCATATGCAGCAGGCACATCCTCTTTAATCAATAAAGTGGAATTTGCTGGTCAGGGTGTGGCAGCTGCACCCGCTAACGCTATTACGACGCTCCGGACGATGCCGGATTATATGACAGATGTGGACGGAAATAATTATTCTATCGTTAAAATAAGCAGCCAGTACTGGATGGCAGAAAACCTGAAAGTAGAGCGTTACAAGGACGGAACTCCATTGACTTATTATTATTACAACGACAATAATATGTATAAAGATATATTTGGAGCATTATACGCCTGGAACACAATTATGGATGTACGGGGAATTGCTCCTGATGGATGGAGAGTACCGGAAAATGCGATGTTTCTAAATAATTTATATCCTTATCTTACTCCTGATGCTGGAAGAAAACTGAAAGCTAATACGTTATGGAGTAATCTAAACTTCAATGACAATGTTACCGGATTCGGCGGATTACCCGGGGGGAGGAGAACTAATACCGGGGTCTACAACGAAGTAAATAATTACGGACAATGGTGGACTTCTACGGCCACTACAGCCAATGATGCTTACAGGTTATATCTCGAATATAGTAATAATGCCATGCATAACCCTACTTTAAATAAAGCATATACACAGTCTATAAGGCTTATAAAGAACCGACCTTAAGAATCCGCAGAATCAAGAGCTCTCTTTGCAGCTGCAAATGATGACATTTGAGATTGAAGCACTTGTTTTTCCAGTGTTTTTAATAATTCCTGAATTTTCGGATTGTTGTAAAATCTGGATTTTAGTTGTTCGTCAATAGTTTCGTACATCCAATATTTGGATTGTTCGTTACGCCTGTAATCGAAATATCCGTTTTTCTGTGTAAAATCCACATAGCGTTGAACCATATTCCATATTTCTTCTATTCCATACTCATAGTATCCAGAATACAACAATACTTCGGGTGACCATCCTGATTCAGGCATCGGGAAAAGGTGAAGTCCGTTACGGAAATGCGCCTGTGCTAATTTCGCTTTTTCGACATTATCTCCGTCTGCTTTATTGATGATAATACCATCAGCCATTTCCATAATGCCCCGTTTGATCCCCTGCAGTTCGTCGCCGGTACCGGCCAGTTGTATAAGAAGAAAAAAATCCACCATCGAGTGTACAGCTGTTTCGGATTGACCTACTCCTACAGTCTCTATGATGATACGATTAAATCCGGCAGCCTCGCACAATATAATTGTTTCGCGTGTTTTACGGGCAACTCCGCCTAAAGATCCGGCGGATGGTGAAGGTCGGATAAAAGCATTTTTGGCTATACTTAACCTTTCCATACGTGTCTTATCACCAAGAATACTACCTTTGCTGACCTCACTGGAAGGATCTATAGCTAGTACTGCTAATTTAATCTTGGGATCTTTTAAAAGAAACATCCCAAAGGAATCGATCGAAGTACTTTTCCCTGCTCCGGGAACTCCGGTCAGTCCGATACGTATGGATTTGCCTGAGTATGGCAGGCATTTCTCGATGATCTGGTCGGCAATAGCCTGATGCTCCGGTTTGGAACTTTCAACCATAGTTACTGCCTGGCTTAATATAGAAATATCTCCTGTCAGGATGCCATCTACATACTCATCAACCGTATATGTTTTCTTTTTAAACTTCTTGAAATTTTTCAGATAAGGATTTACAGTAGGCTTGTCTGAAGTTCCTTGATTAACTTGTAATGATTGATATTGATTATCGTTCTCAGGATGTTCTGTCATATCTTAATCAATAAGTAATTTATACATTTTGCACCTGTAAAGATACTATAAAATTAAAAAGACCGGATAAAGATTTTATCCGGTCCTCATTTTTTCATTTATTCCACCGTTGTTTACTTACGAGGTAATACTTCTCCTTTAATCTGAAGGGTATATACTTTATCGGGTTCGTTTGTAAACACTGTCACTTTTTTGTCGATAGTACCTACCCTGCCTCTTGTCGAATAAGTAACTTTTATAACACCTTCACCGCCGGGCAATACCGGGTCCTTGGTATATGAGGGTGTTGTACATCCGCATGTAGTCCTTATGTCCTGAATTAAGAGAGGTTTAGTACCTGTGTTAGTGAATTTAAATTCGCAGGAAACCGAACCGGCTTCTTCCGCGACTTTACCAAAGTCATGAACAGTGGTTGTGAAATTAGCATTTCCATCTGCGTTGGTCTTTTTCTGAGCAAAAGCTAATCCGAGACTCAAAACCATTGTTAATAAGACAAATCCTAACTTTTTCATAATTATTGTTTTAATTAAAGTATTTGCAAATTTAAAAATAATACATTTATCAATATACGTTTTAACAATCATTTACATATTTCCAACATCATAAACATTTCTAAATATTTGATTTATAACGACTTCCTTCCTTTTATCCAAATCCAAATCACCATACGTAAGTAATAACATCGGAACAGGCTCGAATCCTTCTTCATAAGGAGGTTGTTCGTATGCTATATCATAATAGGGCTTGAATCCCAGTTTTTCGTAAAATCCCAATCTCCGCATAGCAAACTCCGAACTCGACGGCAATTCAATTTCAGCAAGGATTGGTAATTGTACCTGTTCCATAAGTGCATTCATCGATTTTGCACCGTATCCTCCGTTTCTTTGTTCGGGACTGATAGCGAAATGCTCAATATAGATAAAAAAATCAAAAGTCCATATCGTTATGAAACCAATACGGGAATCTACGTCTTCATCTACTAATACAAAAACATTAAATTTATCATTTTGTTCAATCAGATGGTGCATCTTCAATACAGGACGGCGTTCATTTGGAGGAAAACTTTCGATATAAAGTTTCTCTACAAACTCTAAATCTGACTTGCTGTCTAAAGATACTTTTCTAAGGATCATAATTCTTCTTTTCTTGAATATTAATAATATACAAATAATTGGATTCGATTAATTCCCTTAATCATTCTCAAAAGATTTATACAAAGTAACTAATAATCTCCGGAATAATAACTTTATGAATAATGTTCTTTTATTATTTTTTCAATTTGATATGTAAATTAGCAAAACATAAAAGCGAAAGGGATAACAAGCATATTGTTATCCCTCTGTATTTACAGATATATAATATCTAAATTAAGTATCTATTCTTAGGAAACTTCCATTAATATCAAATTCCAGTTCTATACCGCTACTTAAATCCACAGAAAAGCCATAATTCTCCTTGCTGATCTCTATGATAGACTGATTAGTAAAGTTCGTTGTAACATAAGTGGATATTTCTTCGGGAACAATAGCCATAATGGATTCGGGAATAGCTGTCCTGTGGCCGTCTACACTTTTCCATTCTCCTGACAGGTAGAAATCCACTTCAAAACCATTATTCAGTATCACATCATAGCTGTCATCGTCTTTAGTTACACGAACTGCAGTCTGACCGGGAAAATGTGTTGTCAAAAAAGTCTGCGACTGGCTAGGTAAGTCCATCAAATTAACCACTAAATCGTCATCGTCATCATCGCATGATAGGAAAACGAACATAAAGCTTATCAAACCTAATAACAATAAAAAATTCTTCATTTCTACACTTTTAATCATTTCAATTCATTTAATTTTTATACAAGTGTAGGTGGTAATTTTGAAATAAATCTGAAACAACTCCCCAAGAAGAAATAATTGTGTTAAAAATCCGGATTAGTGGATAAAAGATTCGATTATTTATAATCAATGAGAAATGACCACTTCTTTCATTGATTCGTGATCACATTTTAGAATACGGCCCTGAAATTTCTGGACAATTGCATAATTATGTGTAGACATAATAACTGTTGTCCCGTTTTGCGAAATCTCATACAGAAGTTTAACAATCTGTGTGCCCGTCTCAGGATCTAGATTTCCGGTAGGCTCATCGGCTAAGATAATCTCGGGAGAATTGAGTAGGGCACGTGCAATAACAACGCGCTGTTGTTCCCCACCCGACAATTCATGTGGCATTTTGTATCCTTTATTCTGCATCCCAACCTGGGACAGAACTTCACGTATCCGTTCCGAAATAAGTTCCTGATTGCTCCATCCGGTTGCCCTTAACACAAATTCGAGGTTCTTTTCTGCCGAACGGTCGATAAGCAATTGAAAGTCCTGAAATACAATTCCTATTTTTCTTCTTAAAAAAGGGATTTGCTTTCTTTTAATATCTGTAAGTGAATAATCGAGTATATGAGCACTGCCGTTATCGATAGGAACTTCACAATAAAGGCTTTTGAGGAAGGTGCTCTTTCCTGAACCTACCTTGCCGATAAGGTATACAAATTCTCCGACAGATATATGAATATTTACATTGGACAATATCGTATTACCGTCTCTACTTAGTTCCACTCCTTTATAGTCGACAATGACATTTCCCATAACAGCTTTTAATTATGTTTATTTTTTATGCCTTTTTTGAAGTTCGCGTGCCAAATCCTCGATGCTTAATCCTTTAGATGTAAGAAGTACAATAAGGTGATAAAGCATGTCTGCCGATTCATATATCAACCGGTCATCCGTACCGTTGCAGGCTTCAATCACGGATTCTAAAGCTTCTTCACCTACTTTTTGAGCCATACGGTTTACCCCCGAATTAAAGAGAGAGGTTGTATAGCTTCCTTCCGGCATTTCCTTATGACGTTTTTCGATGAAGTGCTGTAAATATTTAAGAAACAGTATATCTTCCTTATTTTCTTCTTCGAAACAGGTATCGCTTCCGGTATGACAAACAGGACCTACGGGATTGACTTTTATAAGAAGAGTATCTTTGTCACAATCCTCCTTAATGCTTACTACGTTCAGAAAATTACCGCTCTCCTCTCCTTTTGTCCAGAGACGTTGTTTTGTCCTGCTGTAGAAAGTAACTTTTCCTGTTTCCTGTGTTTTTGCTAAGGATTCTTCATTCATATAGCCCAGCATCAAAACTTTATTGGTTTCGTTGTCTTGTATAATAGCGGGAATTAATCCTCCTGTTTTTTCGTAGTCAAGGTCAAGCATAATATTAAATTATGAATTATAAGTTATAAATTATAAATTATGAGTTTTTGGATGTTATAATAATACTTCGGATTATTTTTAATATCTCTGTTGCATCATTATATATTGATAAAAACTCATCTCTATTTAGAAAATCTGTTTCTTTTAATAATTCCAACCAATAAAGAGATTCATCACATTCTTTTTGAGCTATATTCAATTTATGTATAAAATCAGCTTTAACTTTCTGCATTTTGTGCTTCACGAACTAAGGCTCCAATAGCAGTACCACTTCGTAAAAGCTGTTTACTCAATACAAATTCTTTTTTGTCTGCAACTAAAAACTTATATAAATGAACTATTTTTACTGCAAAGGAGAAACTTTTATTTTTGACAATACTCATAACTTATAACTCATCATTTATAATTACAAGAATCATCTTACATTTATTCCTTCATTGCGAAGGTAGTCTTTTAAATCTTTTATTGCAATTTCTCCGAAATGAAAAACGCTTGCAGCCAAAGCCGCATCAGCTTTACCTTCTTCGAAAGTATCTTTGAAATGTTCCATTGTACCGGCACCACCCGAAGCAATAATCGGTATATTTAATGATTCGGACAAATGCTTTAAGGCATCATTTGCAAAACCCTGTTTTACACCATCATGATTCATACTTGTAAAAAGGATTTCCCCGGCGCCTCTTTCTTCCGCTTCTTTAGCCCATAAAAACAGTTCCTTATCGGTCAGATTACGTCCCCCGCTCGTATAGCACATCCATTTATTACCATCGAAACGGGCATCGATAGCACAGACACAGACCTGCGAACCGAAATTAAGAGCAATATCATTTATTATCTGCGGATTGCGGATGGCAGTAGAGTTGACAGAAATCTTATCTGCACCTGCATTTAACAAACGTTCTACATCGGACAACTCGTTTATTCCCCCTCCGACAGTAAAAGGAATACTTATATTTAATGCGATTCGTTTTACTAAGTCAGTAAAGGTTTTTCGGCCTTCATGTGTTGCCGTTATATCCAGGAAAACCAGTTCGTCGGCACCTTCCTCGCTATATTTTATCCCTAACTCTACCGGATCACCGGCATCGCGCAGATTAACAAAGTTGATGCCCTTTACGGTGGTTCCGTCTTTAATATCCAGACAAGGGATGATTCGTTTTGCCAGCATTTTCAGTTATGATTTTTTAAATAAGAAAAGTAATTAACTTTCCCAGGTCATATCTAGTACTTCACCTTTTTTATCGGTGATAACTACCAATATTTGATCTGTATAATCGGGATTAAACATGAAATCCCATGTAGCAAAATTATCTTCTGCAAAGTAAAATCCCAAACGCCTGAGTTTTAGAAGAGACAGTTTTTGGTCTTCATCAGATAGAGTTTTATCGGATGCTGCCAATTCGGCACGTGCATCTTCATTATCCGCCTCTTCGAAATGAAAGGTAAAGAATTCTTTTACTAGTCCGTCTTCATTATAATATCCTTTAATCATCTTTCTTATCGAATCATGATATTGCTCCATATTATTCATGAAGGCGGCATAATCTTCAGCCCATGTTTTCTCCGGTTCGTCGTCTAAATTCAAATCTATCGAAACCTCATGTCCCTGAAAATCTACTTCTGTTTCATAATAATCTTCAAGATCGTCCCAGTCGATTATTTCTTCAAAAAAAGGAAGTTTTTTACTCATCTTATCAACTCTCTTAGTGTTATTTTATTCTCATAGATGGCTTTTCCCAGTATTACAGCCGGGACACCTGCCGCTTCCAGGTCAAGGACATCCTGCATGCAGCTGACGCCTCCACTGGCAATCAGATAGACACTCGGGATGTAATTCATTATTATCTTATATAAGTCGATAGCCGGCCCCTGCAGCATTCCATCTTTAGATATATCTGTGCATATTACTTTTTGGACACCGTACTGTGCGTAATTTCCGATATAGGGTACTACATACAGGCTGGTAGGCTCTTCCCATCCCGAAACAGCAATTTGGCGATTTTTACAATCAGCTCCCAGAATTATCTTGTCTCCACCGTATTTAGCAATCCAACTTACAAACAGGTATCTGTCTTTGGCCGCAATACTTCCGCTCGAAATCATGGAAGCCCCTGCCGAAAAAGCAATATCTATATCGTCCTCGGTCTGAATGCCCCCTCCAAAATCAATTGTAAGGGAGGTATGCTTAGCAATTTGCTCCAATACCTTATGATTGATTATCCTCTTGGCTTTAGCACCATCCAGATCTACCAGATGCAAACGCCGGATTCCTGCGTCTTCAAATGCTTTAGCCACTTCAAGAGGGTTCTCATTATAAACCTTTTTCTCATTATAATTACCTTGCGAAAGACGTACACATTTTCCATCGATTATATCGATGGCAGGAATTATTTCAATCATAACTGTAAGAAATTAGTTAGTATTTTTTCACCGATATCCCCGCTTTTTTCAGGATGAAATTGTGCGGCATAGAAGTTATCTTTTTGTAATGCAGCGCTAAAGGGTTGTATATAATCTGTCGTTGCAGCAGTACAACTGTTTACAGGCACATAATAACTATGTACAAAGTACACGTACTTGTTTTCAAGCGAATCATCAAATAGGGGCATTTTAACATCCGTAATCGTATTCCATCCCATGTGCGGGATTTTGTCTTCATGCTTATGTGGTATAAACCTTTTTACATCCACATCGAAAATACCCAGGCAGGGACTGTTTCCTTCTTCTGAAAAACTGCACATCAACTGCATACCGAGACAAATTCCCAAAACAGGCTGTCTTAAATCTTTGATAAGAGTATCGAGCTTATTTTCCTGAAGATATTTCATGGTAGTGCTCGCCTCTCCTACTCCCGGAAAAATAACTTTATCGGCTTTAAGTATAGTATCCTTATCGTCTGTAACTGCAGCTTCGATATTGAGCCGTTTCATGGCAGAATCTACTGAAAAGATATTGCCTGCATTGTATTTTATTATTACTACATTCATCTTAATTTGCGGATAATTTAAGTCCTACAATACCTATTATTATCATGGCTATAAACAGCATTTTAAAGACACTGCGTGATTCCTTAAAATATATCATGCCGATAAGAACGCTTCCTACGGCTCCTATTCCCGACCACACAGCATAGCCCGTTCCGATAGGGATGTCTTTCAGCGCATGGGATAACGAATAAAAACTCAACGCCATAAAAAGTACGGTCAGCAGTGAATATTTTAGTTTTCTGAATCCGTCCGACAATTTCATCATAGTGACAAACCCAACTTCGCAGAATCCACCGAACAGGAGAAACAACCATGAAAT
>DQAM01000376.1:0-2487 GCA_003523545.1 Dysgonomonas sp. | reverse complement strand
CTCCTTCTTATCTTTTACCAGTTTCAGACCGACAATACCCAGTATAAGTATAGTCAAAGATACCATTTTTAGAAATCCCGTACCTTCATTCAGAAAAATAATTCCGATAATTGCAGTACCAGCCGCTCCTATTCCGGTAAATACAGCATAACCCGTTCCTATAGGTATCTGTTTCATGGACTTGGCAAACAAAAAGAAACTTACAAACATAAAAATGATAGTTATAACACTCCATTTCAAGTTTGTAAATCCATGAGTAGCTTTTAGGCCGTAAGCCCAGACTATCTCGGACATTCCTGCAAGTATAAGATACAGCCAGGCCATCTTTTATTTTAAAAGTTCATCTATCAGGGAAACCATTTCCTTGAACTCTTTTTCATCGAAAAGCCGGGTCAGCATCACTATACGCCCGTCTTTACCAATTATTACATTCCGGGTAATACCGGCATTTTTTTCGGCATATAACTGGAAAATTCCGGCATCCGGGTCAAGGCCTATCGGATAAGTTACTCCTGTTTTTTTTGCAAAAGCCATAACCGTTTCAGCAGGCTCATCCCTGTCTATTCCATACAATGCAAAAGATGCATTATCCTTGTGTTTTTGCCATATTTCGGATTCGATATGAGGCATTTCTTTACGGCATACCCCGCACCAGCTTGCCGTAAATTGAAGCATCACCACTTTACCTCTCAAATCCGATAGTTTCATTTTGGTTCCGTCGGGCATGCTCATCTCAAAATCGGGAGCCATATCCCCTACTTTCACTTTATATTTACGATTATCTGTACCCTGAGCGCAAATACTACTGAATCCTAAGCAAAGGATAAATGCAAATAATAACGTTCTCATCTGAATCTGTTTTTTATTAAGTAATTTTTAAACACTATTGCCACGGGTAAAGCAGTTAAAGAGCCTAGCAAATCGGCTAGGAAATCTGCCCAATCACCTGAACGGAGAGGAAAAAAATAATGCTGGATTATCTCTATAAAACCACCGTAAAGTATCGGAAGCAGAAATGCTCCGAGCAATAATTTCCACATCTCGACTCTTCCCCTCTTCAAATGTATATAATTGATTGCCGTTGCCCCTGATAACCCGAAAAACATAAGAAAGTGCACTACTTTATCCAATGGTATTATCCATTCGATTTCTACCTCAGGTATATTATCAAAAGAAATAAGACAGCATAAATAAAATATAATTAAAGAGATGAGTAAAGGTACCCATGCATATTTTAAATAAATAATTTTCATAAGTTTTCTAAATGAAGATGCAAAATTGCTATAAATAATTGGAATATCCGGTATAAATGAAATATTTTATACCCGTTTGATGTTATTTATGATAAACTAAAAGCATATATCTTTTTATTTGTTTTCATCGATTACTGTCATCTGACAAATTTTGCAATCAAAATCGAGCCTTAGCTTCGTCTGATTATATTTTAAATAAAACGGTTCTTTATAATGATGGGGTGTTTTATTTCCCTTAGGACACCATCCCATACTTTGCTTTATACAATGGCGCATAAACATAAGGGGAACTCCATTAACAGCTTGTTTCTCAAAAGCCGGTTGCTGTATCACAGATTGATGCTGGACATAGAACTCCCGGCTTTTCTCGTTCATTACATTTCCCAGATAGGTTATATCTTGAAGCGGAAAAGCATGATTTGTCGGAATATGTTCTTTCCTTTCTATAATATGGTTTTCGACTCTCTTCTTCAACAGATTGTCTGTTAACTGCCGGCGGATATCAGAAAGTGTAGACGCAGGTATAAACCAGTTCTCTGAAAAATGAATACTGACTTCGGTAATATTAAATATGGTATTTCCCGTCTTTCTAAGATTATTCTTTATATTTTCGGTTTGTTCTTTTTGCGCAGATTCTTTTTTACACTTAATTTCGACCGATACTGTAAAAGCGTCTTCGTCTTCTATTTCCGCTAAGAAACCAGTATGACTCTCTCTTAAAGTAATTACTGCACCGATTTTACGTTCTGCCGATTTTTTGTTCAGTGTTTTTTCAAATTCGTGGTCGTAATTGCGGTAAACAAAAGTACCTTTTCGTACAATTATATGGTCTTCCGCCGGAAATACCTTTTCCCCATCTACCCTGTTCACGCGGATTCCCTGAAGTTCTCCATCCGCATTGAGAAAACAAAGCCCGTCACCATTATTTAGTTTTTTGGTCCCCGATAAAACGAAGAAACGGTCGAATATTTCTTTTACTTTACCGATAGGTTCCCCTATAGATTTTGGTGAATTTATCGACCACATATCAGACGACCTTCCATTAAAGAAATAGGATGTAAAGCCCCGGTTAAAGCTTTTTTCCAGATTTGCTTCAAAGGTATAAATACTTTTTCCAGAAGAAGAGCGGATATATCCGGGATGCTTATCAATGATTTTATCCAATTCCCTGCGGTAATAAGCCACCGTATTTTTCACATAAGACAAATCTTTGAGCCGTCCTTCTATTTTAAGG
>DQAM01000517.1:4646-4999 GCA_003523545.1 Dysgonomonas sp. | reverse complement strand
TTTTTGTAGTAAATCTATCTCCGGATCTATGATAAAGAGTAAGCCAATACCAACTCGTCCCGAAGGACAGAAAAATGTTTTGAAATTAGCTTGTGAACCTATCCCTTTGGTAAGGATCGGTATTATTGGATTGGGTGTTAGAGCATCCAGGGCATTAAACAGGTTTATGCATATCGAAGGGCTCGAAATAAAAGCTCTGTGTGATTTGTCTCCTGTTAATATAGAACATGCGCAAAATATTTTACGCATAAATAAACGGAGTAAAGCAGATGAATATACAGGCCAGAAGGCATGGAAAAGAGTTTGCGAACGGGACGATATAGATTTGGTGTATATATGTACCGATTGGCTTA
>DQAM01000517.1:0-4504 GCA_003523545.1 Dysgonomonas sp. | reverse complement strand
TCTGTATATGCCATGATGCACGGTAAACATGCGGCAATGGAGGTTCCGGCAGCAGTTACAGCAGCGGAGTGTTGGGAATTGGTAGATACAGCCGAACGTACGCAAAAGCATTGCATGATGCTTGAAAATTGCTGTTATGATTTCTTTGAATTGAATACCCTAAATATGGCTCAAAAAGGAATTTTTGGAGAATTAATCCATGCAGAAGGCGCATATATTCATGATTTAAGGGAACGGGTTTTATCGAACGAGCACGGGAGAAGGGTAGGCAACTGGCAGAATAAATACAATGCACAACATACCGGTAATCCATATCCTACACATGGCTTAGGTCCGGTTTGCCAGGCTTTGGGTATTCATCGCGGAGATAAGATGAACTATCTTGTATCTATGTCTACCAAGCAAGTCGGAATGTCGGAATATGTATTGGAAAGATTCGGTAAAGATTCACCCGAAGTCGATTTTGATTTTAAATTAGGTGACATGAATAATACCCTTATCAAAACCGAGAAAGGCAAAACTATTCTTTTGCAGCATGACATCGCCAATCCGCGTCCATATTCCCGTATTCATTTACTGAGCGGGACGAAAGGTTACATCCAGAAATATCCTATTGAACAGGCTTTATTGTCTATTTATCCTGAAACGGTTCTCAAGGATGAATATCTAAATGCATTATTAAAAGAATATCAACACCCTTTTATAAAAAAGATAGGGGATAGAGCAGTTGATTTATTTGAAGACAGGGCGCGTGATTTTCTGATGGATTACCGGCTGATATACTGTCTCCGCAACGGTTTACCTTTAGATCAGGACGTTTATGATGCGGCGGAGTGGTCATGTATTGTAGAATTGACTGAAACTTCTGTAATTAACGATAGCGAGCCTGTTGAAATTCCGGATTTCACGCGGGGAGACTGGAACAAACTCGAGGGATTGGAATTTGCATCGTAATCTGTTTTCTGCTTAGGATAATATTTTATACTTTTGCATACCAAAACAGGAAAATAATAAACAATTATAACTCTTATGGGAAGAGCTTTTGAATATCGTAAAGCGACAAAGCTGAAACGCTGGGGAAACATGGCCCGCGTATTTACAAAATTGGGTAGGCAAATCACTATAGCAGCCAAAGAAGGCGGTCCCGAGCCTGATACAAATCCTCGTTTGAGAGTCTTGATGCAGCAGGCGAAGAAAGAAAATATGCCGAAAGAAAACGTTGAACGTGCCATCAAGAAAGCTACATCAAAGGACGAATCGGATTTCAAAGAGGTGGTATATGAAGGATATGGGCCTTATGGCATAGCTATTGTAGTAGAAACAGCTACAGATAATCCGACACGTACGGTTGCCAATGTACGCAGCTATTTTAATAAGCATGGAGGTTCGCTGGGTACATCGGGAAGCCTTGAGTTCCTTTTCGATCATAAGTCTGTATTTAATATTGCAGCTAAAGAAGGTGTTTCTTTGGAGGATCTCGAACTCGAACTTATCGACTATGGTGTGGACGAGGTAGAAGCTGACGACGAAGGAAATATAGTGCTGTATGGGGAGTTCAAATCGTATTCTGAAATACAAAAATATCTGGAAGAAAATGGGTTTGAAATACACAGTGCCGAATTTGAACGTATACCGCACGAAATGAAAGAAGTTACGGAAGAACAACGGACACAGTTAAATAAACTTTTGGATAAATTCGAGGATGATGACGATGTGCAGAATGTCTTTCATAATATGAAACCTGAGGAAGAATAACGTCCTTATAAATTCATCATAAAATACAGAAAGGCTGTCCTATTGATAAATAAGACAGCTTTTTTCATTAAATATATTTATAAAGCTTTTTGACATAAGAATAGTAAAAATTCAGTTCTTATGGTTTATAAAGAGTTTTGTCCTATCTTTATGCCACTAAACATATTACTAAACTTAAATTAATATACTATTATCATGACAAAGCGTCTATCTCTCTTTATGATAGGACTTTTTACCTTTTCTATCTTATTATTTCCTCAGAAAAATACGAAATTATCCCTTGATCCTGCAAAAGCACAGTGGTTCAAAGATGCGAAATTCGGAATGTTTGTTCACTTCGGGTTATACTCCATGTTACAGGGAGAGTACAAAGGGACGGTACTTACTCCTGCCGTGGACAAAGTTAAATATCCTAACGGGCAGACCTGGTATGCAGAATGGATACAGATGAGGCTGGATATCCCCAGCGAAGAATATAAACCTCTGGCCGAATCATTTAATCCTGTGAATTTTGATGCTGATGCATGGATAAAAGAAGCCAAAAATGCCGGGATGAGATATTTCGTTATTACCTCGAAGCACCATGACGGATATGCTTTATGGGATACTAAGGTGTCGGATTTTAAAATAACAAACAGTCCTTTCGGCCGTGACCTTATTGCTGAACTAGTTACTGCCTGCAGAAAGTACGGATTGAAATATGGTTTTTATTATTCACATTGGCAGGATTGGGAATATCCGGGCGGGGCAATGCCTAACTGGTATCCGAGAGTGCCGGAAGAGGAATTCGAAAAATACTGGCAACAAAAATCTTTACCGCAGGTTAAAGAACTGATAGATATGTTCGATCCAGATTTACTTTGGTTCGATACCTGGGACTGGGAAACCCACATAAATGATAAACGTCGTGACGAACTGATTGCATTGGTCCGTGCAAACAGTGATAAATGCCTTATCAATGGTCGTATATCATATCTTAATCCGGGTGAAAATATAGATTTTCTCGAAATGCATGATAACCAATACCCTGATAAAATTCTTGAAAAACCCTGGCAGACACCTGCTACTATGGTGCATTCTTGGGGATGGCATGCTAAAGATTATAACTGGAAATCATCAGCCGAGATGATTGGTTATTTGGTGAATAATGTGTCTAAAGGTGGTAATTACCTCTTGAATGTCGGACCGAAACCGGATGGTTCTTTTCCTCTTCCTGCTGTTCGTAGACTTAGGGAGATAGGTGCATGGATGGTTCCTAATTCGGAGGTGGTTTACGGTTCGCGTCCGGTCAGGGTGGAGTCTCCAGAAGGCGTGTATCTTACACAGAAAAGCGCAGATGGTAAGAATTATTTATATGTTTCTATATCTAAGCCTATGGATTCACTTACATTACCTCTCGATATTAATAATGTTTCTGCTTGTTATGTACTCGAATCCAACAGGCCTATTAATTATACAGGAGGAAATAGTAATCTTAATATTGAACTGTCTAAAGATTTATTCAGGGATTGTTCTTTGCAGGTATTGAAACTGGAGTTAGCCTCAGCATTGGATTAAGTATACAAAGATATTACTGAACATACCAGCAATTGTAGATTTATTCTGCAATTGCTTTTCTTTTTTTAACTACCAGTAAGCCTAATATTGTTATTAATCCGTTTAGCATTAATATTTCGTATCCTACCTTATATCCGTATATTTCTGATAAGAAATATTCCAGGAAATAGCAAAGTAGTGGAGCCATTATGCAGATAAAAGGGACAAGCTTATCTTTTACCTGAACTTTTGAAAATAATCCTAGCGTAAACATTCCTAATAAGGGGCCGTATGTATAGGAAGCAACTTTGTAAATTGTATTCAGTATATTGCCCTGTCCTATATAATCAATCCCCAAAATAACCAATATGAAAACTACACACATGCCTATATGTACCTTTTTCCGGGTAATATTTGCTTGTTCTGTATTGCTGTCTATACCCAATATATCAACACAGTAAGAAGTAGTTAGAGAAGCTATCGCCGAATCGGCATTGGCAAAAGATGCCCCGATTAAGCCGATAATAAAGAATATCAGGCAAGGTAATCCCAGATAGTTACTGACGAGATAAGGTACTCGTTCGTCCAAAACTTCCGGAAGAACTATATTGTATTGTGATGCAAAGATCAATAATAATATTCCCAGCGAAAGGAACAGTATATTTACCGGAGTGAACATAAACCCGTAAGTGAGCATATTTTTACGCGAATCCTTCAAGCTTTTACAGGTAAGATTCTTTTGCATAATGTCTTGGTCGAGACCTGTCATTACAATAACGATGAAAATTCCACTGAAAAATTGTTTGAAGAAGTTCTGGGTATTGCTCCAGTCATCGAAATAAAATATCCGTGAATGTGGATTGTCTATGATTGAATTTACTGTCTGCTTGAGGTCGAAATCGAGTAGGGAGGATACCTGCCAGATAATTAACAGTAGTGCTATTGTAAAACAAATGGTTTGTATGGTATCTGTCCATACAATTGTCTTTATACCGCTTTTGCGGGTGTATAGCCATATAAAAATGATTATGCCGGTTACGGTTAAAGAAAAAGGAATATTCCATTGTTCGAAAACCAGTGTTTGCAGTACGAGAGCGACCAGATAAAGTTTCGAGGCGGATGCTATTACCCGGGATAAGATAAAAAACGAAGCGCCTGTCTTATAAGACCAAAAACCGAAACGCTTATCGAGATATGTATAAATGGATGTAGA
>DQAM01000516.1 GCA_003523545.1 Dysgonomonas sp. | reverse complement strand
CTGCAAAGTAAATATTTTTTTCGGGATAATTCAAACTCAAATGCTTAATTATTTCATAAGCACGTTCATATTTTTTCTGTTTGATGTATATTTTAGCTAATGACTGTGTAAAAAAATAATCGTTTTCGAGTTCCTCGACTGAACTTTCGGGTTCCATATCGTCCAATTCTTCTTCAGAGAAGTAGTCACCTGCAGGTTCAAAAGTTATACGGAAACTCTCTTCATCAGCTGCTTTTTCCAGAAAACGGTCTATGATATCCTGATGCTTGAGAGTAGGTATATCATCGTCCCCTGTTTCGAGTTCATCTATATTGTTTGCCGGCACCGCATTTGTTATGATTTCGAAATCAGTTTCCAATGAATCTATATCAGGACTTACCGGATGAGCTTTCTTATCCTGAAGAATAGGGGGCAGGGTTGTATTATCGTTCAAAGATTCCAGATACGAAAAATAATCGGAGGATGCCATTGCCGGCCCTGAGATTAGATTCTCATATTCCAGCTTTGATTCCATGTCATCCATAGTCTCAAAGAAAGCGTTGATCAGCATATCTGTGCGGTCGGAAGTAAGTTTCTTTTCCACTTCTTTCTGAAACTGCTTATACTGATCGTTCATTACGTAGTAAAACAGAGCTTTCCTGTCGGACACGAAGGGCGCCAGACGTGTTAATTCATCTGCAAAATCTTCTGAACTGCTTAAATAAAGGCATTTTATATAAATGAAAATATCGGGCTGAAAAAAAGGAAATTTAGTAGTCCTGTATTGCAGGTTAGGCAGCAAGGTTGCTTCCGGTTCCTTCTGCAATTCTACCAACTCATAAAATTCCTTTATTTTCATCGTATTCTCTTATCTTATATGATTGATTGTTACCAGTCTGATAATGTAGCATTAAATATCTGGTCTACAATTTCTTTATTTAATTGTTCAATTAATTCATCTTGGACCTGTTCTAATAGTTTATCACTTTTAAAATCTCGGTAAGCACTGAATATCTCTTCTTTATCTTTTCCCGGCTGTACATTGTTCAGATAACGTATCCGCACAGCCATTGTCAGGCGTGTTTCCCCGGCAAAGCCATCTCCCTGCACAGCCATAGGTGTCAGGTCGTAACGTGTGATTTCTCCCTCAAGTTCAAGGTCGGCAGGCTGATTCTCATTTACAAAAATCAATTTCGTATTACGGGTAAACACATCCCGTAGATGCTCGGTAAAAGACTGAGCTAAAGGAGGATATACTCTGGACGCCTGATTGCGGAAATCTCTAATACTCATTGTCTTGGTCTTTGTATAGTCGATAGACGCAGTCCTGAATCCATAAGAAACCCGGCATGAGATTACTATTGTCACTATCAGTGCACAGGCTAAAAATTTTTTCATTGATTGTCGAGGTTATATTCTTTTATTTTGCGATACAGCGTACGTTCCGAGATTTTTAAATCCTGGGCCGCGTATTTTCTTTTTCCGTTGTGCCGTTCAAGGGCTTTTTTTATCATTTCTTTTTCAACTTCCTGCAAAGAGGCTGTTTCACCAATAGGAGGAGTATCAAGGTGATTGTTATTAGGAAATTCTACGGAAGGAAGAGCCGGAATTGGTAAATTATCCGAATATTTTACCGGAACGTTTACTTCATCAGCATCTTCTTCGATTACTTCTACCTCTGCTTCTTTATCTTCCGCTTTTTTATTGAAAAAAGAAGGATTGATCGAAGATGAATTAATTTTGCCTGTGGCCAGATCGTGGACTACCTGCTTCAATTCATTCATGTCCTTTTTCATATCGAAAAGAACCTGGTAAAGAATTTCCCGTTCATTATTGAACAGCTTTTGTTCGGGTGAAGCATTAATAGTGCCTATAGGAACAATGCCTACCTCATTGGCAGGGAGATATAGCTTGAGAATCTCCGGTGTTATCTCCCGTTCCTGTTCTATGATGGATATCTGCTCCGTAATGTTTTTGAGTTGGCGGATATTACCGGGCCACCTGTAATTCTTCAGCATCTCGCGTGCAGAATCCGTTAGCGAAATCGCCGGCATCTGGTATTTTTCTGCAAAATCACTTGCGAACTTGCGGAAAAGCAAGGTGATATCGTCTTTCCGGTTACGTAAGGAAGGAACACGAATAGGTACGGTATTGAGGCGGTAATAAAGGTCTTCCCTGAATTTGCCGTTAGCCGTTGCAGTAACCATATCCAGATTAGTTGCGGCCACTACCCGCACATCGGTCTTTTCTACTTTAGAAGAACCGACTTTTATATACTCACCTGTCTCTAATACGCGCAGCAGACGTGCTTGTGTGGATAGCGGAAGTTCGCCCACTTCATCCAGGAAAAGCGTTCCTCCGTTTGCAACTTCAAAATATCCTTTACGCTCGCCTGTTGCTCCGGTAAAAGAACCTTTCTCATGCCCGAAAAGCTCCGAGTCGATGGTACCTTCCGGAATAGAACCGCAGTTTACGGCTATATAGGAACCGTGCTTGCGGCGGCTGAACTGATGTATTATCTGGGGAAAACTTTCTTTACCCACTCCGCTTTCGCCTGTTACCAGCACAGACATATCGGTAGGTGCAACCTGTAAGGCAATGTCTATCGCCCGGTTGAGGTCGGGGCTGTTGCCTATAATTCCAAATCTTTGTTTTACTTGTTGTATATCGGGTTTTGCCATAAATTTTATTCCTCTGTCAGCTATTCTGACAAAATTACAGATTTTATTTTAACCCGCATATATTTGCAGGTATAAGATTATTGTAAACTCTTTTTAATCTTTGAAAAATTACTTAAAAAGTTAAAAGGGCTATTTCTGTAGAAATAACCCTTTTAGATATAAGTTAGTTCATTTTTAGAAATTTATTTCCAGAATTTCACCTTTTTTGATATTGAAGTTCAATTTTCCTTCTTTAATTTCATAATCCTTTATTCCCTTTATTTGCGGATTAGGATTATCCAGTTTCAGGGCAAATGTGTTATCCGCATTAGAAGTGATCCGGATATGAGTTATCTTCCCTTCTTTCCATGTGAAGTCTGCCACTGCGCCGCCCCTAGCTTTTAATCCTTTGACACGGCCGTCTTTCCATCCGTCGGGGATAGCAGGCAATAAATGAATATAACCTTCGTGGCTTTGCAGGAGCATCTCCATGATTCCGGCAGAACCGCCGAACGTTCCGTCTATCTGCATCGGAGGATGTGCGCTGAACAGATTTGGATAAGACCCTCTTCCCTTTCCCGCCGGTTTCAGCAGGTCTTTTATCAGTTTGTAAGATCTGTTTCCGTCTTGCAGTCTTGCCCAGAAATTAATCTTCCATGCCATAGACCATCCGGTAGACTCGTCGCCCCTTCTCTCCAGGCTTACCCGGGCGGCTTCCATTAATTCCGGAGTTTTATCGTATGTCATTTCGTATCCCGGATGTAATCCGTATAATTGAGAAACATGACGATGGTGTATTTCCACTTCCTCATAATCTTCGAGCCACTCCATTACCTGTCCGTATTTTCCGATAGATGTGGGAGCTAACCTCGATTTCTTTTCTTCAAGAATCCTTATCCAGCCACTGTCTACATTAAGTATCTCGGCAGCTTTTGCAACGTTCGTGAACAACTCGCGTACAATCTGATTGTCCATGGTGGAGCCTGCCGATATGTGCACAACATCTCCCGAAGGTGTTCTGTACGCATTTTCAGGTGAAGTCGTCGGTGCTGTTACCAGATAGCCGTTGTTGGGGTCTTCAACCAGCATGTCTTCGAAGAATAAAGCGGCTTCTTTCATCGTTGGATACGCTGATCTCAGGTAATCCATATCCATAGTGTAGAGGTAATGTTCCCATATATGCTGGCACAGCCAGGCTCCGGATGTATTGGTAGCTCCCCACGAAGGATGTTCGCCCGGCGATGTCCATTTCCATACATTGCCCAGAATATGAGTAACCCATCCACGGCTGTTGTAATATATTTTAGCGGTTTTTTGTCCGGGTTCGACCAGTGATTTTGTATATTCTACCAATGGCAGATGAAGCTCCGATAAATTTCCGACTTCGGCAGGCCAAAGGTTCATTTGCAGATTGATATTGAGGTGATAATCGGCATTCCAGGGCGGGCGCATCTGTGGAGCCCACAGCCCCTGAAGATTGGGCGGAAGTCCTCCGACGCGGGTAGATGCAATCAGCAGGTAACGTCCGAACTGCATGTAAAGGGCCGCAAGATTATAGTCGGTCGAATCGTTTACAAATGCTTCCAGCCTTTTATCCATCGGCAGGCCGGAATTCCGGTTCTTTGGTAAATCCAGATCGACACGGTCAAATAGTTCTCTATAGTCTGATATATGGTTTTTCTTTAAATCTTCGTAATTCTTCCCTGCTTTGGCAAGTAAATTCTTCACTATATCTTCATAGTCTTTATCTTTGTAGCTAGTAGCCATAGACACCAATAAAATTACCTCGTCGGCATCTTTTACCTCTATATTTTTACTGCCGGTATTCAATGTACCGCCTTTATTAATGACCTGTATTTGTCCGAGATATTTCATCCCGTCATTTTTAATATTGTCATTGAGCTGGCCGTACACGGAAAGGGTATTTCCTTCGGCGGAAGTTTCGTAATTCTCTTCACGCTCCAGATAGATATTCAGATTGAGGGCTTTCCCTTTGTCTGCCGTATACCTGATAACACCTATATCGTCTGAGAATGAAGTAAAATACTCCCGGTTATAAGTAACATCGCCTTTCTTATAAGAATTAACGGAAAGAGCATTACTCATGTCCAATGTCCTGCGGTAATTGGAAACAGCAGCAGTAGTATCTGGATAAATGAAATCGACAAACAGGTTTGCAAAATTCTGGAAGCTTCCGTAACCGTGCGGGTCCTGGCTTCCGGGTCCCTTACACGTAAAAGTGCGGTACATCAGCTCTTGTGCCTGTTTATTTTTCTTTTCGAATAAAAGCCTGCGGATTTCGGCTAAATGCTGATATGCTTCGGGATTGTCGGCATCCTGTATATTTCCCGACCAAAGAGAAATTTCATTTAATACGATTTTCTCTTTGTCGATACCTCCCCAAGGCATCATCCCTATGCGTCCGTTGCCTAACGGAACGGATTCGACCCATATATCCGCGGGTTTCTCGAAATAGTATTCCCAGTGGTTATTACTTGTAGATTGTTTTTCTGTTTCAGCGTTACAGCTAAAAGTCAATGTGAAAACAGAGAGGATAAGAAAGAATTTGAACAGATTCATGGTTAAGGTATTTTATTCTTCAAAATATCAAACATTGCAAAGGTATACTTTTATATGATTATACAAAAAATGTAATTGCAGGCAATAATCTCTTATTGTAAAAATTAACATGGTAAATTTTGAAGAAAATGCTGAAGCTGAA
>DQAM01000515.1 GCA_003523545.1 Dysgonomonas sp. | reverse complement strand
GATCTCAGAAGTTCATCCGCTCCGTAGTCCCTGAAAAAATAGCCGAATGCATAAATAACTACTGCTAAGGCAACAATGGCAATAGATATGGTTTTACCGAATTTGGCGGTTTGTTTCAGAAGCGGTGTAGTGACCTGCTCCATATCAGAGATCATTGCATTAATCTTACCTATTTCGGTATTTGCTCCTACAGCAACTACAATACCCGTGCCTGTACCCGAACTTACCGTCGTACTCGAAAAGGCCATGTTCAGCCTGTCGCCGAGCATGGTTCCTTCTTCGAGCAGTTCGGTGTCTTTTTCGGAAGGGACGGATTCACCTGTCAACTGCGATTCCTCTATTTTTAAGTTGTTTGTTTTCAGCAGCCTAAGATCGGCCGGAACTTTGTCTCCCGGATTGAGCAGGACAATATCTCCCGGCGTGAGTTTTACTGCCTCTATTTCGGTGCGTTCTCCATTGCGGATGACGTTTGCTTTCAGGGATAACAGGTTCTTGATATTCTCCAGCGCTCTTTCGGCTTTGTTCTCCTGAATAAAGCTGATAGCGGCATTAATCACTGCCACAATAGCAATTACTATAGTGTCGACATAATGCCCCAGAACGGCTGAAATGATCGCCGCCGCCAGAAGTATATATATCAATATATCGTTGAAGTGCTTGAAGAACTTGATGAAGGGGTTTTCCTTCTTTTTGTGCGGAAGTTCGTTTTCCCCGTATTCCTCTAAATGTTTAGATGCTGTTTCTTTACTAAGTCCTTTTTGTTCGTCGGTGTCAAATTCTTTGATTATTTCATCCGTTTCTATTGCATACCAGTTTTTCTCCATTGGTAAGTATTTTTCTTTTTTAAATTATATGTGTGAAATTTTTTAACAGTTCTATCAAGGAAACAATATACAACGGGCTGATGTTCAGATTTTAACTTTTAATAGCAGGTTTTGAGGAGCTAGATATAACATGGAAAGACAAGTTCTAAACTTGTCTCAGTTAAAATCAAAGTTGCCATGTTTTTTAATGGACGGGTTGGGAATCCGTCCCTACATGAAAAATAAAATTGTTTGTGAAAAAGTAGGGGCAGACCTGCGTGTCTACCCGGAATATAAAGGTAAAAATAGCGGACAAACACATAGGTTTGTCCCTACAACGATTAGAATTTATTTCATATAGAATGTTTTGCGAACGGACGGGCTTAAGAACCCGTCCCTACAGAAATAAATAGTATTACCGTTTTATTAGACGAACCACTTCACCAATCCACATGACAAGGGATGTGGCGCCGATAATGATCAGCCAGTCTCTTACATAAAGAGGTACTGTACGGAATACGTCTCCCCCGAAAGTCACGATCAGCACTTGTCCGGCAAGTATCAGCATCAGCACTCCGAGGAAGGCCCCGCTTTTATTTATCCCCGCAAAAGTAGACTTCCCCGTTCCGAAAGCTTTGGCATTGAACATATTCCAGAATTGAAGCAGAACAAATACCGTAAAGAAATAGGAAAGGAAATAAGCCAATTTGTCTCCTGCCACATGACTGAAAAACGGTTCGAGGTGAGCAGGTACGCTGAAATAGAACATCATTCCCAGAAGCAGTACTACGAAGAGAATGCCTACCGTGAGTATATTGGCACGCATAGGCGGAGTGATGATGAAATCGCTGTTCTTGCGGGGTTTCTCCTTCATTACATTCGGATCGGGCGGAAGGGAGGCCAGCGCACCCGCTGCAAATGTATCCATGATAAGATTTACCCACAGCATCTGGGTTACAGTCAGCGGTAGTTCCTGCCCGAATATCGAGCCGATAAAAACGAGCAGCAATGCAGCTACATTGATCGTCAACTGGAACAATACAAACCGCTGGATATTCTTATAAAGGGAGCGTCCCCACATTACTGCAGTAGCTATGCTGCTGAATGAGTCGTCCAGCAATGTGATATCGCTGGCCTCTTTGGCAACGGAAGTACCAGAACCCATCGAGAGCCCTACATCCGCGTAGTTGAGTGCAGGCGCATCGTTGGTGCCGTCACCTGTAACAGCAACTATTTCCCCGTTTTGTTTCAGGAGCTGTACCAGCCGCTGCTTGTCGGTCGGACGGGCACGGCACATTATTTTAAGTGATTTTACTCTTTCAAGGGCTTCCTGATCCGACAGAGCCTCGAAATCCACACCTATAATAATATTGAGGTCTGTGTCTTCGCCGTCTTTCCAGATTCCTATCTGGCGTCCTATCTCGCGAGCCGTAGCGTAGGTGTCGCCCGTTACGATTTTTACGTCTATTCCTGCATTGAGGCAATCCTGTACGGCAGCAGGTACATCTGGGCGCACCGGGTCTGTTATGGCGGCTATTCCCAGAAATATGAAATCGTCGGGCAATGATCCCAAGTCGATATCGCTTTCTACTACCTTGTATGCGAAACCTAAAGTACGCATCGCCTGATTTTGATAGTGGAGGAGTTGTGCATGTATATCCTCTTTCATTTCCGCGGAAGGTATGCTGCCTTTTTCTGTCAGGACCTCAGCAGATTTTCCCAGCACGATTTCGGGAGCTCCTTTTATGTATAATATCTTTTTATTGAGTACGGGAGAATTAACCAGAGTTGCCATATATTTACGTTCGGTAGAAAAAGGGAGCTGGTCTATAACCTCCGATTTTTCACGTACTTCGAGGTAATCGATTCCTCTGCTTTTGAGCCATAAAAGCAGTGCGCCTTCGGTGGGATTACCAAGCGCTTTTGTTTTATCACCTTCTGTATTGTCCAGAAAAGCAGTAGAGTTATCGGCAATGTCTTCTATAATCATCCGGCTTATTTCATCATTTCCCAGGGGATTACTACGTAAAGCATAGAAAACAGTTTCCGAAACCTGCATCTGGTTTTGTGTAAGTGTACCTGTCTTGTCGGTGCAAATGACTGTCGCAGCACCCATGGTTTCGCAGGCGTGCATTTTGCGCACAAGATTGTTTGCCTTTAGCATGCGCCTCATACTTAAAGCTAAACTCAGGGTAACACTCATCGGAAGCCCTTCGGGTACGGCAACTACAACCAATGTGACTGCTACCATAAAATGCTGCAATATATCGCCTGCCGTATCGAGTGATATCCACGATGTTTTATCCAGAGGGTTTACACCGAATAAGTAACCGACACCTGCCAGAACAGCAAAAGTGAGAAGCCCCAGGCCCAGCCACATAAACCAGCTTCCGTTTTTTACCCTTTGCGGAAGCTCTTTCGGTTTTCCTGTCAGCTCGAAGCCGTTATATACAAGCGGCATCCATATTTTTACAAGGGCTACCACAGCACCGATAATCACAGCACCGAGCAACCCTAGTTGCCCCAGCGTGTAATCTACATTCCCGAAAAATATATCTTTGATAAACAGTACGCTGAAGGTGAGTACTGCCAATGACAGTCCGACTACTCCGATTAATTTCGCCAATGAATTGAGCTGTCTGTTGAGAGGTGTTTCGCCTTCTACCATTTCGGTCGATTTTTCGGCAACCCGCCCGAATTCGGTGGCATCTCCTACTTTGTCTACGACCATTATGCCGTGTCCGTTGATTACCTTAGTTCCCCGTAAAGCCCAGTTGGAAGGGTAGGTGACCCCTTCTTCGAATTCTTCGGGATTGATCGTTTTGTCTATACTCGGTTCACCTGTCAAGGTCGATTCATCCATCTGCATGGAAACAGCTTCGACCAATTCCCCGTCGGCCGGCACCTCGTTCCCGATTTCGAGGAGCACTACATCACCGACCACAATTTCCCGGCGGGGTATTTGCTGGACGTTCCCGTTGCGGTTGACCATGACCATATCGTCATCACTCACCTGATTAAGGATATCGAACTTTTTGTTCGCATCCATTTCAAACCAGAATGCAACCCCTGTAGCAAGCAATATCGCAAAAAATACTCCGATGGTTTCTTCATAATGCGCACCTTCGCCCGACAGATGCTTTACGACAGCTATTCCGAGTGAAATAAGGGCCGCAATGATAAGTATGCGGATGATGGGGTCTTCAAATTTATGCAGAAATAATTTCCACAAAGGTTCTTTTTTAGGCGGCGTGAGTACATTCTCTCCGTATTTTTCCCTGCTCTCTATTACCTGAGCATCAGTCAAACCTTTGACTTGATTTTTTTGTTCCATGAATTGAGCAATATGCTTATTTAGTGTATTAATTAAACGACCAAAGCTGTTAAAAGTTTACCGGAAAATTTTCCGATAAAGATTGATTTCTGGAAATTATAAGCAGCTGTTGTCCGTTGATCGATAACCGGGGTATATCGTATACCTTTTTCTCTCGTTCTATATGTCTGGAAATCTCTACAGTGGCTACGCCCTGGTTTACTATACCAAGCGTCCGGGCGGCTGCAAGCGACAGGTCTATAATGCGGCTGCGTTTTGAGGGCCCCCTGTCTGTCACTCTGACTATTACCTGCCTGTCGTTTTCCGGATTCCTTACCAGTAATTTAGTCCCGAAAGGCAGATGCCTGTGTGCACAGGTAAAATCATGCTGGTTGTAGATTGTTCCGCTGGCAGTCTTCCTGTTATGGAATTTTTGTCCGTAAAAGGATGCTTTGCCTGTTTCTGTTTTCGGCTTCTCTTCGGCTTTGGAAGCCGATGCAAGGAAAAGCGATACAGATAAAATAATAATCGTTTTACTTTTCATTCGTAATCGATATTAATTTTACAAAGATATTATAATTCACCAAGATTTAACAAATCTCTTCTTTGTAAGAATAAAATGTAACAGAATTGTAACAAAAACTTATTATTTATTGTTTAGGCATATATAAATTGAGGAGGATTTCTTTTGATTATTCGCAAATATCTGTATTTTTGTATGGATTTAATCGCATATGGCAAACAAGCATGAAAAATTGCTCTCTGAACTTGAATTCAGAATGCGTCAGTTGATGTATCTCTGCGACTCTTTGAAAGAAGAAAATAACCAATTGAAAATTCGATTGAAAGATAAAGAGGAGGAGGTCATGCGTGCTAATGCCGGCTTGGAAGAATTAAATTCGAAATTCAATAATCTTAAAATTGCAAATGCACTGAGCGGGACAGATACCGAAAGTGTGGAAAAAACAAAGAAGAGATTATCAAAATTAGTGCATGACATTGAAAAATGCATTTCATTGTTAAAAATATAAGAGGATAAGCAATGACTGAGCATTTTATCATAACATTACGCGTTCTGGATAGGGTCTACCGCTTGAAAGTCAGGCGGAAAGACGAACAAATATACAGAGATGCGGTTGCAGAAATAGAAAAAAAGACAACGCAATACAGGAATTATTTTAGTGGAGCTGGTTCTGATAAATTACTTGAACAGGATTATCTGGCAATGACGAGTATACAGGCATTGTCGGAAACAGTAGAACTGGATAGTGAGAACAAGCATTTTCAAAACAGAATAAAATCCCTGATCAGCGAACTTGATTCATATTTGAAAGCCTCAAAATAGTCAGGTATTTCTATTTTATATTGCACTGATTGAATTGGATACGTCCGGTAAACGTATTTTTATTCAGTTGGTGTTTTTTATTATAAACGAAATAACTCAATGAATATCATATATGATATATATCAATAATTTTAAACCAGTGAT
>DQAM01000065.1 GCA_003523545.1 Dysgonomonas sp. | reverse complement strand
CCTTTGTCCTTCTGCATATAACGTGTCGAAGGCGAGTGACGATTTACCCGAACCTGACAAGCCAGTAATAACTACAAATTTATTGCGGGGAATGTTAACATCTATATTTTTGAGATTGTTGACCCTTGCCCCTTTTATGATGATATTTTTCTCTATTGACATGGATTTATTTTTGGAAGTGCAAAGTTACAAAACTGTCGACGAGTAAACAAATCAATAAGTATTTAAAGCGGTAAGAAGTCAGGGACTTAAGAATGATTAACGAGTAGAGGGCAGGTGGTTTTTATTTTTAACTACTCATCTTCTCTGGCTACTTAAATATTATTTTACTTTCCTAATTAAACTATTTCATCCCTGTATTGTCATATAGATATACAGATGGCCGTCTTTATGTAGATAATTTATTATTTTTGATACTTAAATACAATACCGTTATGAAAAAAGTAAAATTTCTGACACTTGTTCTGATGCTTGTTGTTTCCTTCTCTTTTTCATCTTGTGGGACTACAAATCTTGGCAGTAAGCTGAAAAGGATAGAGATAGGAATGACCAAAAGAGAAGTAATAGACATTTTAGGCAATACTTATGATGTGATAGGTGCCCGCGATACTCCCGATGGTGCTCTCGAAACACTTCGCTATACAAATATTACTGTGGATGGTCCTATTCCTTACATTGTAAATTTCCTTGACGGGAAGCTTGTAGAATGGTTTAAAGAACCGTCTAACTATCCATACTAATACGAATTTGACTATTTAATACCTCAAAATAACCCTTTCGCCTAAAACTTTGGCAAGCATGCGTTTTATTTCGTCCAGTTCTTTGAGTTTGTGCATGAGTTCGATAACGGCATCCGTGTTTTTCTCCTTTTGTTTCTGTTTCATTTCGTCTTTGATATTTTTTATCTGTATAGAAATGAAAGCGTCTTTTAGTTCCGTCAGAACACGCGGAACAGATACATCCAGATGTTTGCGCTCATCGAGGGGGGTATCTTCACGGCAAACGTTTTCCCCGAACTGTTTAAGGTGGACTTTACTCAGTTCGTAACGGTCACTGATTATTTCGGCCGTAAGTTTACTTATTTCCAACTGAGGATGCGCCATAAAATAATCTTTGGGCACAAATCCCGAATCATCTATCTTTTCGAATGCTTCCTCCAGAATCTGCTTATACAGGCTATTGTGGAAAGTGAGTCCGTCTCGTTCTAAATCAAACTTTATATATTCGAGTACCGTTGTTTCGTCTACAGGCTCGTCTTCTTCCTGTCCGGGTTTCTTTTTCTCATCTTCCTTCGGCGGTTCGACATAAATTATAGGCAAATTGCCGAAACGAATTAAGTAATAAAGGATAGCTAGTTCATATTTGTCGAGAGGAGACTTTTCCTGTTTTATCGGCTGAAAAAGAGAAGTTGAACCTGATGCAGTTGCCGGTGTCGGAATATTCTCCATAGGAGCAACAGTCTGAGGCCGGTTTTGGCTTTCTTTTTCCAACGCTGTCAGCCTTTTCTTTCGGATTTCGTTGACCAGAACACGTTCGTCTATCCCTAATAAAGTACTGCAATCCCGGATGTAAACCGTACGGATGATGCTGTCGGGAATCAGCGAAATACTGTTCACAATATCGGTGATGAGAGATGCCCTTTTGATGGGGTCGTCTCCAGCATCTTCCAATAATAGTTGCGTTTTGAAGCGGATAAAATCCGTTTCATTCTTCTTGATATAAGTAGTAAATGATTCAGCATTTTGTTTCTTTGCAAAAGAGTCAGGGTCTTCACCGTCGGGAAGCAAAACCACTTTGATATTCAACCCTTCGGCAAGAAGTAAATCTATTCCTCGAAGCGCCGCTTTTATACCCGCCGCATCACCGTCGTAAATCACCGTTATGTTGTTTGTAAACCGATGAATGAGTTTGATTTGCCCGATAGTCAGTGATGTTCCCGAAGAAGATACGACATTTTCAATCCCCGCCTGATGCATGGATATTACGTCCGTATATCCTTCCACCAGATAACAGCAATCGGCTTTGGTAATGGCTTGTTTAGCGAAATAAATACCATAAAGCTGGTCGCTTTTGTGGTATATCTCACTTTCGGGAGAATTGACATATTTACCTGTGTTCTCTGCTTTTTTGAGGATACGTCCGCCAAAGGCAACTACCTTCCCGGACAAGGTATGTACGGGAAATATCACCCTTCCCCTGAAACGGTCGACTATGTAGTTATCTCCTTCGATAGTCAGTCCTGTTTTCACAAGGAATTCTTTCTTAAAACCGTTCTTTAAAGCATCCTGAGTGAAAGCATCTTTTTGCTCCAGACTGTATCCCAACTGGAATTTTTTGATGATGTCTTCTCTGAATCCACGCTCTTTGAAATAGCTTAATCCGACTGTTTTCCCTTCCTGATGCTGATGAAGCATATTCACGAAATAAGTACGTGCATGTTCATTGATGATGAAAAGGCTTTCCCTTTCGTTGTAAGCCATCTTCTGCTCTTCCGTCAGTTCTCTTTCCTCAACCTCGATATTGTATTTCTTGGCGAGGTATTTCAATGCTTCATGATAAGAAAGCTGTTCATGCTTCATAATGAAATGCACCGCATTGCCCCCCTCCCCGCAAGCAAAACATTTGCAGATATTCTTGGGAGGAGATACATAAAAGGAAGGCGTCTTATCTTCATGAAAAGGGCATAGACCGACGAAGTTCACCCCCTTTTTCTTAAGGGCGACAAACTCCCCGACGACCTCCTCGATACGGGCCGCTTCGATAATTTTGTCTATGGTTATTCGGTCTATCATTTTTCGGATTGAACTAACGAAGTTACGAAATAAACTTCAATATCGTTGCGTTAAAAATGTTATGAAAATGTATAATGTTTTCTGCTGCGCTTTCTTCGAAAGCTTGCCTTTGTTCATTTTGACATCGCTCAAAACGAACCAAAAGGCTAGTGCTGAGTTCCTCGCCGACCTGACAACCGCCTTGTTGGCTAAAACAAATAATTCGCATTAAAGATGCTTAAACAGCATTTGTTTTTAACGTCAACTTTGTCGGTCTGATAACCCGACTGCGGAAAAAATGCATGTTCTGGCTCACGTATTCATATTTAAATGTGATGTTTATCTTTTCTGGCGAATAACCTTTGATGCACCAAGCACATAGAGAAACAAAAAGTAAATTGTCACAAAAGTATTTTTTTTGATACCTTTATATTTTCATAATCAAAAATTCGACTGGTTGAATGAAAAAGTCCATATCCTATCTGCCTTCAGCTAACCAACGGGATTTACATTTTATTGTGGAGTCTATCTTGTCTCGTATTAAACAAACCGAAATGATAATCCTTTTCGGGAGTTATGCCCGTAACGATTATGTGGTGTATGACGAGAAATATGAATTCCGCAAGCTGCAGTTTTACGTAAGCGACTATGATATATTAGTCGTAACAAGCGGTATATCGGAAGGGATAGCAGGCAAGGTTCTCGATAATATCGAAGTTCAATACTACAATCGTGCGAAAGACCCCGACCGACAGCCCCCTGTTCAGTTTATTAATATCGATATGAAAAAATTGAACAAGGAACTAAAAGAAGGACGGTATTTTTATACACAGATAAAAGAGGAGGGAGTAATATTATTTAACAGCGGGAATTTCAAACTTGCCCGCAGGCGTAAACTTAACTTTGAGGAAATAAAACAACAGGCTCAGGAATATTT
>DQAM01000062.1:897-4500 GCA_003523545.1 Dysgonomonas sp. | reverse complement strand
CTGGCAGATAGACTGGGGACTGGGATATTCCTCACCTACTGTATCCGGGGAAATAACTTTATTCTTCAACCGCATCAATAATTATATCTTCTCTCATAAGCTGGTCGACGACCATGGCCATGACCTCATTACCGACGGATTAAAAACCTATCAGTTTACCTCGGGCGATGCGCGGATAATGGGCGGTGAGATAAAGATAGATATCCACCCCATAGAGAGGATACACTTTCAGAACAGTTTTTCGTATGTTAACTCGGTACAATTGAATCAGCCTGATTCGACTAAATACCTGCCTTTTACCCCGGCACCGAAATGGGTATCGGATTTACGGTTCGATCTCATACGACACGGTAAATTACTCAACAATACCTACATATCCGTCGGATTAGAACATAATTTTAAACAAGATAATTTTTATTCAGCTAACCGGACTGAGACGGCTACTCCGTCTTATACCCTGCTGAACGCCGGATTTGGAACCGACATTATGTATAAAGGTAAAAGAAGGGCTTCCGTATTTTTTACAGCGTCTAATATCACAGACAAAGCCTATCAAAACCACCTGAGCAGGTTGAAATATGCGGATATAAATTCCGTTACAGGCCGGGAAGGTGTATTCAACATGGGGCGCAATTTTAGCTTCAAACTATTGATGCCTGTAACATTTTAAGAAGATAAAGACAGATAAAGCGTTCAGGAAGTAATATTTTTTGTCATGCTGAACGATAGTGAAGCATCTTTCTAATCAAAAGGGATCCTTCCCGTTGGTCAGGATGACAAAGAGATAATAAAATCTTCCTGAACGCTTTATTATTTATAGGTATAACTTTTATTCTTCCAGATTTTCTTTATTGTCGATCAACCGTGCCAGAATATCGATCTGCTTTTGAGATTTCTCTACTATACGTAGATTGTCGGCATCCAGTTCCATTACTTTCCTGAAATCGTCTATCGCTTTCTGATATTGCTCCATAGTCTTATAAGCCAATCCCCGGTTAAAATATGCTTTAGCATAATCGGAATTGATTTCCACTGCTTTCGAGTAATCCTGCAAAGCCTCTTTAAACTGACCTCTATTGTAATAGATATTACCCCGGTTAAAATAAACTTCCGGAATGGTAGGGTTGAAATGAATAGCGCTCGCATAATCTGCTAAAGCATCATCTATCTTTTGCAGGCTGACGTATGTATTTGCCCTGTTATAATATACCTCAGGTTGTGCCGGCGATAACATAAGCGATTTTCCAAAATCAGCAACAGCAGATTCATATTCCCTAAGATAATTATGAGCCATGCCCTTCATAAACCAGACTTCCGTATTATCCGGATTCAGTTCCAGCACCTTATTGAAATAACTAATTGCTGAAGCGAAATCATTCTTATTAAATGCGGTAGTAGCCTGATTAAAATAAACAGATTCGTCAGATTCTTTATTTTCCTCAATGGGTTTATCTTCTTCGACTTCATCAGGAACCGATATCAAATCGCTAGTTCCCCTGACTTTTACAATGGCATCCGCCCTTAGCTCCTGTATATCTTTCAGATCATCCGAATCGGATTTTAAAGACAATACTTTATCAAAATCGGCAACAGCCTCTTCATATTTTTCGAGACGGTAATAGGTCATGCCTCTTTTACGATAATTCTCCGCATCCAAAGGATCGGTTTCGACAGCCTTACCAAAATCAGCCAATGCCTTTTCATAATCCTGGGCATAATAGTACGCTTCTCCCCTTTTATTTATTACATCTGAAAATTCAGCATTCAGATGAAGAGCTTCATCATAATCCCGGATAGCTTTTTCGTATTCACCCAATTCGCTGAATACATATCCCCTGTTGATATACGTTTTGGCATTGGTGTTATCGAGGCGTATAGCTTCCGTAAAATCTTCTATAGCCGAAGCATATTCTCCCCGGTCTGCAAGAAGAATTCCACGCAGGTTGTAAGCTCTGGTTTCACTGTATCCCAAGCCGATTGCAGTATTCAGGTCATTCAAAGCCTCTTCGTACCTGCCCATATTAAAATAAGAATAGCCCCGGTAAAATACTGCCTGACTATTATTCTTATCCCGGGAAATGACTGCGTCGAAGTCATCGACAGCTTTCCGGTATTCCTGCGTATCCATATAAGCAATTCCCCTGTTCAGGTGTCCTTCCTCACTATCCGGGTACAATTGCAAAACTATATGGTAATCGGCAATCGAACGCTCGTAATTGCCCATATCCTTAAATAGATTACCCCTTTCGAAAAACACGGCGGGTTGATTAGGATTAGTATCAATCAGTTTATTATATATTGTCAGGGCTTTATCGTGTTCGCCTGTCTCTTTCAATGATTTGGCAAGATAAAAGAATGCTTTATAAAGATAAAGATTCTTCCGGTCGGTATGCACTGTATCGTCTTCCTTTATCTTTCCGATAATGGCCTTCAAAGAGTCGATTTTTTGCTCACCGGCATTATCGCTTTCAACAATTGATGCAATCGATTTATCATAATCTTCTTCCGCGATTACCGTTTTTTCTTCCGGTGCTAATTGGTCGCTATGAATTACCTTTTCTTCTACAAACTCCTGAATTGGAGCAGAAGAAACATTGTCCCAGTCCTTTTCCAGTTCTTGCGCCACTACAGTCTGGGGAACATACTCCTGGCTTTTTGGAGGTTCATACGAATTCCTCTGTGTATTTTCCCGGCTTGCAACCTTAGCAGTAGGCATATAACTGTGGTGATAATCCTCATCGTAAGGATTTTCTTCCGCTTGCGATAATAAAGCAATCTGGCGCTTTATACCAATATAAGCGAACAAAATAGCCATCAGTATAATGAGGGCTAATACAGCACCCCATACGAATAACACCCGGTTACTGCTTTCCACACGTGCCTGATAAGTATTTCCCGAATTATTTATCTGTTCTATAATCTGCGAAGTGATTGCCTTCTCTATTACCCGGGCATGCTCTATTTTCATGGCATTCAGGCTATCGATATAAGTCGTATCCATGTTGCCGGGAGCAACAGTTATTTCATAGTTTTCTTCCAACTGGGAGAATAACCTCTCTAACTGCCTTTCGTTTTGCTGTGTGTAATCCCTTCCTATATGAGGGTAAAAATGCCTTGCACCCCATATCGAAGAACCTATCAATATTACCAGACACACTGTCCACCCTATATAAAATGCAGGTGAATTTTTCGTTTTAGTACTTGAACCCATATTTAAAATTGAAAGATAATTACTATTTAATTTACACTATTTCAGAGAACTGAAAATCGATACTTACATAACATTTAACAAAAAATATATAAATTAGTTTTTATGATAATTTGATAAATTAAGACATCAGCTTCCCTCCTTATTCTTCACACCTAACTGTTAACGCGCACCAAAGATAATGAAAAAGTAACATAAATTATAAATCAAATCCGTTTTATAATTTTGCAAATGAAAATATTAGCGTATCTTTATGTTCAGGAAACATACGAGAGGGAATGTATGAAATTTATTTTTCAGAGAAATATTTTCAGTATAAGTTTTGTTCTGGTTATTACTGCTTTGGCAATAACTTCGTGTGGAAGTAAGAAAATTTTATATAATCCTAACGAGGT
>DQAM01000062.1:0-771 GCA_003523545.1 Dysgonomonas sp. | reverse complement strand
ATCCTAACGAGGTTGCCGTTCTTTCCCGACAGTTAAAAATTCCTATCCAGAACGACGATCCCAATATGGATCTTTTAGCGGAAGTATCTTTATGGCTGGGTACTCCATACCGCTATGGAGGCAATACTAAGAAAGGCACGGATTGCTCCGGATTCGTAGCCCAGGTTTACAGAAAGGTATATAATAAAAAACTGGAGCGTTCGTCAGATGGACAAGCAAAGAAGAACACGAAATCAGTCAGAAAAAGAAACCTTAAAACCGGCGATCTGGTGTTTTTCAGAACCAATTCCAAATCAAAAAAAATAACCCATGTCGGGATATTTTTAAGAGATGATCATTTCATTCATGCTTCCACATCAAAAGGTGTTATTGTGAGCAACCTGAATGATAACTATTACAAGAAAAACTGGGCAAAAGGCGGACGGGTCAAGTAAAATAAAATCCTGACATGAGATTTATCCTCATATTGACAGTGATTTGCATAATTGCAGGCTTATTGGCCGGTAAATATTCAACCGATAAGCTTACACGCTTTTGTCTTTTTACCCCGGTGAAAGTACTTTTTTTAAGTATGATCTTTGCCCTGCTGTTGTGGATGGTATCCGATCATTTTTTCAAAGACGTTTTCACAAAGGCATACTTCGTAATAAACGGAAAAGAATTATTGTTTTATCCGTTATTCGTTTCTTTTCTCTATTCGGTTTCATCCTATTGCATTTTTTTATGCAAGATCAAAACGGTAAGATACAACAACTATTTATCCTTTTCCTG